>JBFLZD010000059.1 GCA_040756435.1 Spirochaetota bacterium
ATTTTGAAGATGAGTGTATAGAAAAGTTACGACAAATTGAACATGAAGCTGATACAGTTGCTCATGATATTATTGATAGTTTAAACAGGACCTTTATTACTCCATTTGATCGTGAAGATATCCATTCACTGGCCAATGAACTTGATGATGTTGTTGATTTATTATATGCAATTGCAAAACGTATGCGTTTGTATAGATTAAAAGGAAAAAATAAGGATGTCATAGAATTTACTAATTTAATAAAGCATTCTGTTAACTCATTATCCCAGGCAGTGAAAGGTTTACGAAATCACCGACAACCACAGCAAATACAGGATGCATGTATTGAAATAAATAAAATTGAAAATATCAGTGATCAGTTGCGAGATAGTGTTATACAGAAACTTCTTGATAGTAAAAAAGACCCTATAACAATTATAAAATGGAAGGAAATTTTTGAATTAATGGAAACAGTCTTAGATGTATGCGAGGATATATCCAACATTGTGGTTTCTATTCTTGTAAAACAAGGATAAAATAGTCATGACTTTATATATTGCGTTTTTAATTGTTCTTGCGTTGATATTTGATTTCCTGAATGGGTTTCATGATGCGGCCAATTCAATAGCAACAATCGTTTCTACGAGGGTACTATCGCCACGACATGCAGTTATATGGGCTGCATTTTTTAATTTCATTGCTTTTCTGGTTTTTGGATTGCATGTAGCTGGTACAGTTGGGAGTGGAATTATTGATGTCAATATCATTGATAATACAATTATACTTGCGACTTTAACTGGTGCATGTTTGTGGAATATAATTACATGGTATTTAGGTTTACCTACAAGCTCATCACATGCACTCATTGGGGGGTTAATAGGCGCCACACTTATGAAAGTTGGTACCAAGGCATTGTTGTTTGATGGTATACTCAAAACTGTTATTTTTATTTTTGTTTCGCCGATAGTTGGCTTTGCATTAGGACTTGTTTTTGGAATTATTGTTCATTGGGTCTTTCACAAATCACATCCTGCACGAGTTGATAAATTATTTAGAAAGGGTCAGTTACTATCAGCAGCATTTTACAGTTTGGGGCATGGAGGCAATGATGCTCAGAAAACGATGGGTATAATTGGTGGTTTGTTATTCAGCAATGGTTTGATACATATTGCACAGGGTCAAAGATTTCAGGATGCTATACCATTCTGGGTAGTCATTTCTTGTCAGGCTGCAATTGCATTAGGTACCATGTTTGGGGGATGGCGCATTGTGAAGACTATGGGACAGCGTGTAGTCAAATTAAGGCCCGTTGATGGGTTTTGTGCTGAATTTGGCGCTGCGTTTAATCTGTTTGTTATAACTTCATACTTTGGGATACCGGTGAGTACAACCCACACTATAACGGGCGCTATAATGGGAGTAGGTACATTAAAACGTTTCACGGCAGTACGATGGGGTATTGCAGGCCAGATAATATGGGCATGGATACTAACAATACCACTGGCAGCAGTAATATCTGCATTAACATATGTAATTGCTGTACAATTAATGTGATAGAAATATAATTACAATCGTGTAATGTCACTTTTTGGATACATCAGGTCAATGATATCTTTATATTTTTCATGTATCTGGCTTCGTCTAAATTTAAAAGTAGGAGTCAGTTCTCCGCTTTTTACTGAAAAGTCATGCGAAAGTAGTGTAAATTTTTTTATTTGTTCATACGGTGGTAATGCCTGACAGATTTCATTTATCCTGGTTTTATATAATGTTTGAACCTGTGGATGGGATACCAGTTCTTCGTCAGTTTTGTAAGTAATACCATGTTCCCGTGCATACTGTCGTAAAAGGTGAAAATTGGGAACAATAAGTGCCGACAGGTATTTTCTTCTGTCACCTACCACGCAAATATAATTTATCAATGGTTCTGATTCAAATTTTTTTTCAATATTCAATGGAACAATATTTTTACCCTGTGAAGTAATAATAATATCTTTCAACCTGCCGGTTATTCGTAAATAGCCATCTTCATCTATAATACCTATGTCTCCCGATCTAAAATAACCATCAGGTGTAAAAATTTCTGCTTTTTCTTCTGGAGTCATTTTGTTATAGCCCTTGAAAACCATAGGACCTTTAATAAGAATCTCACCCTCATCAGAAATTTTAATCTCTGCTCCAGGGATAGGGCAGCCAACGGTTCCAGGTTTATTTTTTTCAATGCGATTTATTGTCACAACAGGTGATGTCTCGGTTAAACCATACCCTTCAATGATTGGCAATCCAATGCCACCAAAAAAGTAAGCTACATCCAGCGGTAATGGGGCACCACCAGAAAAAAGGAGTCTGACCTGTTGCATGTGCATCATTTTACGGATACTTCGTTTAATAGGCGATAGTATTTTGTTTATTATGTCAGCACCCTTAGGAATTATATTGCCAGAAGATTTTGCTATATAGCATTCTCTACCCACATGTATTGCTGTTATATATATGAATTTTTTTATTGGGTTAAACCGCCGAATAGTGTGAATAGTACTAATATATAATTTTTCATACATCCGGGGAACTGTTGCTATTACGTTTGGTTTTATTTCTATCATGTTGCGATATATTTCTTCGCTTTCAAATGTTGTTGATATTGCCATTGAAGCCCCGGTAAAGGCACTGGTTAAAAGGTCTGCTGAAAAGCCATATACATGGCTAAAAGGCAGATGCGCTAAACGAATGTCTTTATCAGTGAAATTAAACAATGGGACAACAACTTTCTGTGAAACAAAATTTCCATGAGTAAGTAATGCTCCTCTTGGTTCTCCAGTAGTGCCGGGTGTATAAATAAGAGCAGCATTGTCATCAGGATTTATTGCAGGTACTATCGCATTTATTTGTTCGTAGTTGGCTTTCATTTCTCCAAATTTTAATAGTTCATCAATTGTAATCAGTTGTTCATGTTTGGTATGTGAATCAAAATAAGTGATTAATCTTCTGAGTGGAGATTGTATTTTATTTAATATTGCAAATCCCTTTTGAAACTGAGCAACATCGCCAACAAAAAGTATCCTGCACCCGGAATCACGTAATATATCTTCCAACTCATCCTGTAAGATAGTAGGATAAATTGGCGTTACTATCGCACCCAAAGACATAGCGGCAAAAACAGTTGCTGCATAATACAGGTTATTTCTGCTGAATATTCCTATGATACTGCCTTTTTCAACACCATAATCTAACAGTGCAGAAGCAATGTTATATTGGATAGTTATAAATTCTTTCCCGGTTACTGGTGAAAATTTATCAGGCAAGTCTTTATTATAATTTTTTGCATAAAATACAGGTTTGCTGAGATGTTTTAAATAAGAATGAATTTCAATTGCTGCTATATTTTTATCTGTATATTCTAACTTTTTAATTGCGTCTATTAAATCCATAGTACACCCCATACAATGCATTATATCACAGCAGTGTAATGCATTCTTTGAAATTATAGTTCATCAAGAGCATATGCTAATACGCCATCTCCACCTTAAACTATTTTCAATATTTGAAAATCAATTATCATGGGGGGTGTCCAAAAGACATCTCTTTGCAATGACTTTTGCCCTCCTGTCATTGCGAGGAACGAAGTGACGAAGCAATCTTGTCTTCTGCGGCATTACGATTACTTCACTTTGACATGCTCAGTACAAGCGCTAAGCTTGCACTGACTTTGCACTCGCGTCATTGAAATACCCACTGTTTGTTTGGAACACCTTCCCAACTGAAACCTTGATATAATAATTTGAAAATAAATTGTAATGAAGCGTATAACCGATACGCTTCCCCACCTAAAACCTTGATACAATATTTGAAAATCAATTTTCATGAAGCGTATAACCGATACGCTTCCCCACCTAAAACCTCAATACAATATTTGAAATTCAAGCAATGAATAGTATATTTGTATATATAGTTTTGCGTCAACTAAATATGAAAACTTTTGTTAATTATTTCATGAATTATTTTTAATATTTAAATGAGGAAGAACTGTGAACTTTTACTGACGAAAGTAGTGAAGCTTTATAGTATTTCACAAAGGGCTTATATATTTTTTTTATTATAGAGGTATACACAGTGTATTACTTTACATTAAATGTCAAAATGTCAGAATATAAAACTCTTGACTATAATAAGGATATTTTTTTAGTGTACATGACAGGAGAAAATATATGAAAACTGCCAGCATTCCCGAACTAATTGAAGATATACGCAATGGAAAGATGATAATCCTTGTTGATAATGAAGATAGGGAAAATGAAGGTGACCTTATTGTTGCAGCCCAGTATTGTACACCTGATAAAATAAATTTCATGGCAACTCATGGCAAAGGTCTTATATGTATTGCAATGACCCAGGAAAGGTTGCAGGAACTGGGATTGCCACTGATGGTGCCCGAAAATTCTGATAAATTCTGTACTGCATTTACTGTTTCAGTTGATGCCAAAGAGGGGACTACAACCGGTATATCTGCTTATGACAGGGCTAAAACTGTACATGTATTAATTGATCCACGTACAAAACCACAGGATTTAAATAAACCAGGTCATATATTTCCTCTTGCTGCAAAAAAAGGAGGGGTACTGGTACGGGCTGGTCATACTGAAGGGTCGCTTGATTTAACCCGCCTGGCGGGCCTTTATCCTGCTGCAGTGATGTGCGAAATTTTAAATGATGATGGTACCATGGCGCGCCGCCCGGATTTAGATAAATTTGCCGAAAAACATAATCTTAAAATTGGTACGATAGAAGATTTAATTAAATTCAGGCAGCATAAAGAACGGCTAGTTCGACGGGTATCAGAAGCTCATCTGCCAACCGAATATGGTGATTTTACTATAATAGCGTATGAAACTGAAGTTGATAATGCTACACATGTTGCTTTAGTAAAAGGGGATGTTGATGGCAGAGAAAATGTACTGGTGCGTGTTCATTCAGAATGTTTAACCGGTGATGTGTTTGGTTCACATCGTTGTGATTGCGGATCACAATTACATCAGGCATTACGCATGATTGAAAAAGAAGGTTTGGGTGTATTGTTATATATGCGTCAGGAAGGGCGAGGAATAGGTTTAAGTAATAAGCTCAAGGCATATCATCTGCAGGAACAGGGGTACGATACTGTTGAGGCAAATATAAAGTTAGGCTTCCCGGCCGACTTACGTGATTACGGGATTGGTGCTCAGATACTTGTTGATTTAGGATTATCAACTATCCGTTTAATGACAAATAATCCCAAGAAGGTGATTGGTCTTGAAGGTTATGGGCTAACTATCGTAGAAAGGGTTCCAATAGAAATACAGCCAATGAAAGAAAACTATCACTATTTAAAAACAAAAAAAGATAAGATGGGTCATCTGATACTACAAGCTTCAGAGGAAAAGAAGTCTTGAAAAATGGTCAGCCACCAACAATAGTTGTTGTTGATGATGATGAGGTAATTCGCTATAGCCTCCAGAAGAAGCTTTCCCGGTTAGGCTATAATATTATCTCTTTAAGTAAAGCTGAAGATGCACTTTTTTTGCTTAAAAATGATGAGCGAGATATTGACCTGATAATAACCGATATTAAACTGAGGAAAATGGATGGCATTGAATTATTGCGTCATATAAACACAAGTGAAAATCCGGTCCCAACACTCATTATCACCGGCCAGGGTAACATTGAAGATGCTATCAAAGCGTTACGATATGGTGCAATAGATTTTATACGCAAACCGTTTGATATCAATGAGGTTGCTTCAATTGTAAGAAACATTTTACGCAGGAAACAGCAGCACAGCCTGGAAAACCGGTTAGGAGAATATATTATACATGATCAGCGAACATTGCTCATACCCGTTGATGAAACTATAGCGGATATTGTTGCATATGAATTAACCAAGCATCTACCGTATGCGGGATTTTGCAATCGTTCAACTGCTGAAAATATTTCCATGGCTCTTTTAGAAGCACTTTCCAATGCTATGTATCATGGAAATCTGGAAATACCATCTGAAGTGCGAGAGGAACAGGGCATGAAAGGATTTAATGATGAAATACAGAGGCGGTTGCAGGACCCCCAGTACAATCAAAGAAAAGTAACAATTCATTATCATTATACTGGAGAGTATGTAGAATATATTATTGAAGATGAGGGCAAAGGGTTTGACTATACCAATGTAGCTGACCCCAGGGATCCGGAAAACTTTTTAAAAAATAGTGGACGAGGCCTTTTTATTATACAGGTACACATGGATGAAGTTGCATGGGAAAAAGGTGGAAGACAGATACGAATGAAAAAATACAGGACAATACAGTGAGGAGGGAATAATGTACTATACTATACGCTGGGATGAAACAGCAGTTTCAATGTTGGATCAACGCATGTTACCGGTGCAGGAAGTATATCGGCATTATACAAACTATCATGACGTAGCTGATGCAATACGGTCAATGGTAGTCAGAGGAGCACCTGCTATTGGTATAGCAGCAGCCATGGGTATAGCACTGGCTGCTATTAAGAGTAAAATAAACAATATTAATGATTTTAAATCTGAAATGCTGCAGGTATGCCATATTTTTGCATCAACACGGCCAACTGCTGTTAATCTTTTCTGGGCAATTAACAGGATGAGGAATATAATTGAAAAAGCCGAAGACATTGATACATGTAAAAATGATCTGGTGCGTGAAGCTCAAAAAATTCACCAGGAAGATATTGAAATAAATAAAATGATTGGGGAATTTGGCCAAAAATATATTGAGGATGGCTTTACTGTAATGACCTATTGTAATGCAGGAGCACTGGCTACCGGTGGATATGGTACAGCACTGGGAGTCATTCGCAGTGCTGTTGAGCATGGAAAAAAAATAAAAGTGTATGCATGCGAAACAAGACCATACTTGCAGGGTGCACGTATCACTGCATGGGAACTTTTAAAGGATGGCATTGACACCACTCTTATCTGTGATAATATGGCTGGTCATTTCATGAAGAAAGGTGAAATACAGTGTGTCATTGTTGGGGCAGATCGGATTGCAGCAAATGGCGATACTGCAAATAAAATTGGAACATATACGATGTCTATACTGGCTAAAGCACATGGGATACCGTTTTACGTTGCAGCCCCTATATCAACACTGGATCCTGATACGCCTGATGGCAACAGCATCATCATTGAAGAACGAAATATTGATGAGGTTGCATATATACAGGGTGTGCAGATAGCTCCTGAAGGAATATTTATCAAAAATCCAGCATTTGATGTAACTCCTGCTGCAAACATTATGGCTATTATTACAGAAAAAGGTGTTATTGAAAATCCAGCTGCATCAGGGATTACACCTCTTGTAAATGTGCGATAGTTACTGGTAAAGTGGTAATAGGCTCTGACCCCTATTTTCACACCCACCCAAGTATCATGGAATACTTCTTTTTATAATATTCCTCATACTTCATGAACACAGCCACCCTCTTGGCAAAGGTTTCTCCTAACTCTAAAAAATACTCATGATGGTCTATTGGCACTCCTACATCGGCATTTTTATCTAAATATGCCTGTATGCTGCTATAGTGGTATTTTCTAGGGTCAGAGCATAGCCTTCTCCGTATGGGATTATACGCCAAATACCACAACAACCACAACAAATAGTGAAATCCATCTTTGGCAAACTGTATAATGCTATCCTTATACCGCTCATTCCAGAATGGTCCGGTTCTACCTGTCATTTTATTATAAACTTCAGCAAACCGAGCCTTGATATACTGCACAATACGGGATATGGGAGCACCATCATCTACTGTATGAATGACTAAGTGTATATGGTTGTCCATAATACAGAAGGCAATAAGCTTAAAGTGATACTTAGCCTTTGCTTTATTTAGTATTTCTACAAAGCAAGCCTTAAAATAGTCTTCCTGCAACATAGATTTCCACTCTATGCAGCGGGAAGTGATGTGATAGGTTAACCCTGGTAGCTGTACACGCAATTTCCGTGCCATAGTATTCCTCCGTGTTTTGTTATAATGGGTAAATTACGCTTCTACTGTATACAACGCTTTTGGTGGGAAAAATTAAAAGGAATTGGGAAAAATTTTGTACTTTTTGATAAAATATTTTAAAAAAATTGCAAACAATGGGGTCAGAGCATACTATCTTCATAACCCCATCACAACATCATGCAAACCCCGAAGGGTTGAATATTATTGTAAGGGGTCAGAGCCACACTCTCCCCATCTCTGCGGTCTCTGCGTGAGACCAACTGATGCATCACGCAGAGTACGCAGAGTTATTAGAGAGGTAGTGGGATTTGAGTGTCAGAGCAATGAGAGTGGGTCCTGAATCAGGTTCAGGATGACTGCACTGAATCAATCCTGAAATAAATACAGGACATGGTTCAGGATGACTTGTTGCCTATACGTCATTCCGGTCATCTCTTTTTGTCATTTCGAGCGCAGCGAGAAATCTTTGCCTCCCACTTTAAGATTTCTCAGTCACTACGTTCCTTCGAAATGACAAAGTAATACGTCATTCCGGGCTTGACCCGGAATCTCTTGTTCCAACCAATGAGATCCTGAATCAGGTTCAAGATGACTCATTGTAATTACATTATGAATCAAGTTCAGGATGACTGCACTGAATCAATCCTGAAATAAATTCAGGACATGGTTCAGGATGACACCCTGTTATTCACTAAAAAACCCCGAAGGGGTGAAATTATTGTAAGGGGTCAGAGCATTACTTAAAGCAAAGAATAATATAGATGGATAATATCTTCTCCAAATAGCAATGTTATCAAAAATCCTAATGTTAAAAATGGGGCAAACGGTATGTGCGCTTTAAGTGTTTTGCTTTTAAACACGGCATATCCAATTCCATACAATGCGCCAGTGACCAGAGCTATCTCCAGTGCTACTATCGTTTCTTGTAGACCAAGAGTAAAACCAATTGCACCGGCAAATTTTACATCACCACCGCCAAAACCACCTTTGACTAAAATAAGAGGCATAATGAAAACTGTAACCATAAGTACTAACCCCTGTATGTGTGCCAACCACTGGCTATCTAAAAAACAAACAATGATACCTGTTACAAAAATTATCCCCACCAAAAAATCGGGTATTTCCATGGTGAGAAAATCAATTATGGCAATGCATATGCTTGTTGTAATAAGGATAAATTTTACAGTAGCTATCGCTACACTAAAAAAATATATGGAGGCGATAGCTACACAGCCACAGGCGATTTCAGCTGTCATGTATAAAAAAGAAACGTGTTCCCCGCATACACTGCAGCGGCCTTTTGTGAGTAAATATCCAAAAACAGGTATTAGATACATTGGTTTGATCTTTTGCTTACAATATGGGCAATGCGATGGATAGGTGAGAGCTTGAAACGGATTTTTTGCATACGTCCCGTTAGTATAGCGAATGATGAAAGTATATAAAAAGCTTCCCCAGCTGGCACCAAAGAGAAAAGCAAATAGATAGATAATAGATTTGTCCATAGATTACATGGGTATGTAGTAGTTGACACCAAAAAGAAGAAAATCACCTTTGACTGATATGGTTTGTTTGGTAGTTCCTGCAATTTCGTCTTTAATTGGTATTGAACGTCCTTCCTGATGCATCCATTCGACTGAAAGGGTGATTTTTGATGTTATGGGTGCTTCAGCTCCCATCATGTAATGGAATCCTGGTATTGAATCAGCAAAGCGGTATTTGGCAGCTGGTGCTGTTTCTTTCCATTCAAGGTATGCATAATTATATGTTATCCCTGCGCCAAGGAAAAAGTACGTACGCTGCTTTAATGGCATGATTAAGCCAACTGTAGCGGGCAGGCCAAACTGATATGTTGAAATGGTTACTTTATTTGCATCAGCTTTGCCGCGTACACTATAGGGGCTGGTAAAATGTGTGCCAATCCTGAAAAGAAAATAATTGAACTGATAGCGCATGTTAATGCCCCATGTGAATGAATAGGGGATGCTAATCTGATCAACTGATGTAGCAGTGGTTTTTGCTACAGTATTCCATTGCATTATAGCTGGTTCAAGATGGTTAGGATCATAGGTAATACCCGCATTGAGCCCTAATGAAAATTCGCCAATTGCATAGGCACCCTGTACCATTAAAAATAAATACAACAGCATGATGCATGCTATTGATGTGATGTGATATGTTTTTTTCATTCTAATCATGGCTATATTGGTTTAAAATAATATGATATGCCTAAAAGGAAACGGTATCCTGAAAAGTCAAGGGGTGCATAATCAGTGTTGCCATCCCCTGTTTTTGAATCCTTGATTACATTTGTTGTACCACGGTAATAAGATAATGAAGTGGATATGGCAAACTTTTCATTAATAAAATATTCGCCTTCTGCGTTGATGACCAGTGGATAAGCACTTCCTTTGAATTGCCCTTTATATGATAGCGGTGCATCTGACTCAAATTTATTTTTATACCGTCCCCAGGCATATGCCAGACCACATGAAAACGTTATTTTCATATCTTTATAAAATGGTATAATGATGCCAACAGTTAGCGGTATATCAAATCCATCAAAGCTGTAATTGCATTCAAGCAATCTGTCTGTACCATCGTTATAAACGGTTTTGCCTTTGCCACCCCACACACTTTTGAAGTAATTTGCACCAATTCGTGCAGTAAAAAAATCATACATAACTATTTTAAAATTTACACCTGCGGTTGCACCTAATAATCGGTGAATGGTGGCAGTGGAAAATCCTGTTTGCGATTTATTTATACCATCAATTCCTGTCGCAGAGCCAAAAGTATTGTCCTGCTCATATGAGTAAAGATTGCCTCCTAACGAAGGGATATAACCAGCATAAAGGCTTATTGCCTGGTTAAAGGGCGAAGTTTGCGCAAAGGCTGTTACAGGAACTATCGCACATAATACTAGTATTAAAAGTTTATAAAACATAGTACATGACACCTATCATAATTCTGTGGCCACTGTAATCTATAAAAAGGTCTTTATAATTATTGGCATTATATGTTCCGGTGGTTGTAATGACTGGCTTTGAGCGGGCATCAACATACATCCATTCCATATACAGTGAAAAAGAGCTTGTCACATGCAGCTGCATGCCAGCTAAAAAGCCAGCACCAAATGCCGTTGCGTCTATATCTTCGGAAGAACCATTTGATAAAGTTACTTTGCCTGTGCCATAAAAATACGATACTCCGCCACCTAAATAAAATGCCCCCCGGTCACGCAAGGGGAATTGCAAACCAGTATAAAGGGGAAGCATGGTATATTGGACATTATATTGATTGACTCCCACAGTAGCCTGGTCTTCTAAAACTTTGCCTTTATTAATAGTAAAGGAAGCATCGCCACCGGTGCGAATAAAAAAGAAAGGTACTGATAAACGTATAGCCACACCAAAAATGGCACTATTTTGTGGTTCAGTTTGTGCAGCGGGATAAAAGGTTGTAAGATCACCTACATCATGCTGAGCGCCAACGTGAATGCCAACCCCAAAGTAACGCTGGGCAAATGCAGATGTATTTGCACCAACAATGAAAATCAGTAATGGAATATAAATAATAGCTTTTTTAAACATTCATTAACCTTCTGTATGATACTACCATCGACAATAAATACTACAACCAAAAGAAAAAATGTCAAGAGAGATTTTTTGACAGTTACATATTTTTAAATAAATCAGCAGCCTTATTTTTGCTGGATAACCGTTCATAATCGTCATAATCAACAAAAGTTAAATGCGGTAGCTTTTTCTTTAACCGCATCACCACCTCAGCACTTTTCCCACCCCGTGCATCTTTACTTGTAACATATTTAAATTCCCTTTTGCATGTTGGGCATGTATGCAAATCCTGTAATTTTAAGCCAGGTGTTTTACATCCCGGGCAAAACCCAAAAAGGTCATCTGCCATTAGTATATGTTCTTGCACATCCTTGATATCAGCTTCCTGCCATATCCTGAGTAAATCCATGGTGTGCTCCTTAAAATTTTTTACTATTGTGCGATAGTTACCGTGAAAAATCAAATGTTTTTTAGTTGCAATAAACTAAATGTATACAGTAATGATTCATGACAATTATTCACTAATTATTCCTAAGTGGAGAAATTTGAACAAAATATCAAATGGTGTACCTGGTGTATATTCTTTATGAAATAATACAACATTTACAGAGCTATCTCTATTGTCCTGTGAAACAATGTGGTATTGATATATTTCTATAATTATTCAAACAGGAGTTAATCATGGATACTATCGCACAAAAAAATGAAAGGATGATGGTGTTATTACTGGTGGTGTTTATTGTCATTTACAAATTTTTTACATTCAGAATGTTTGATATTGGTGGAGATGCCATCAATTATTGGTTTGCTGCAAAGCATATTTATTATAATATTCCATATATTGAACTTGACCATCAGACTGCACGCTTTGGTTTAATTTTACCTATATGGTTCAGTCAATTAATTTTTGGAGCTCATCCGGCTGTTTCACTCATAATACCAAATTTATTTTTTATTATTCATATAATCCTTATATACAAAATTGGCAAATATATAAAAAGCCCTTTTGTGGGTCTGGTAACAGCAATTCTTTATATGGTATGTCCATATATTATTCGGTTTGGTACACAGGTGGTCCCTGAAGCTGTTGGCGGGCCATTAGTTACAGCATCTTTTTATTTGTTGTTAAAATACAAAGATGACAATAAAAAAGAACTCCTGTATCTAACTTTATCAGCTTTTTTATTATTCTGGGCATATTGTGCCCATGAGCTGGATATTTTTCTTATGCCGGGATACTTGCTTGTTATACTGCTGTTTAAAAGAAATATGAAACATGCAATATTCTATAGCGCTGTTTTATTCATTTTATTTCTTTGTGAAACATCAATATTTTATTATTATACCGGTGATATTATGGCTCGGTATCATGCCATCACCGGCCATCATTTTACACTTGAAAAGTTTGTACCAATATCGTTCTGGCAGCTTTTTGAACGGTATACTAAAACACAGTTATGGTGGCGTATCCCTTTTTATCTATATCTTGTTGTGCTATATCCGGTCTGGAAAAGATCAGATATAAAAATAAAATCTGTTGTTATCCTTGGTGTTATTTTCTTTTTATTAATGCTTTTTGCAGTTAAAAGCATTAATCCCATTGTGCCGGCACTGGCATATAAAGAAGTACATCTTCTTTTTGCGTTGCCATTTATGCTATTTGTCATTGCCATAGCTATTGAAAACAGTATACAATGTATAGCGGAAAAGGGTAAAGTTATTAAAACATTTATGCTAAGCGACAGTTACCGGGTAAAAGCCTTTGCATTATTTATTTGTATAATTACTTTTCTGTCGGCGATAGTTACTGCAAGTGGTGTATTGCCTGATAAAGCATCTCCCTACTATAATAATCCGTTAAGAATTAATGAACACAAGTTTTTACGCTTTTTTACGTATTATTCCATATTTAACGATGCGTATGATAAAGGTGTCCCTATAGTATCTGATTATGTGTATTATGTAAAGGATAAGGAAATATATGATAGTGTCCAGAAACTGAGATCCCAGGGTAAAAATCTTACTGAAGCATTGCAACTTACGGGTGTTGATTTACAATATTATACATCTATACGACCCAATATGCCTGTGAAAAGTTTAAATGCAGTTAGGAAGATATTCCTGAATGTAAATCCTTTAAACATTCCAAAGATCAGGACTTTGCAGGTGGGTGATAGAATTATGTATTTTATTATTAAGCGTGATGTAACTGTACTGGAACAGAAAAAATTATTTGTTCAGGGTTCTCCTATAGTTTATGCAACAGGAAGGGAACTTAAGGCTCTTAAAGAAACATTTAAGGCAAACCCATAAATTTGCAACAGTAGATAGTTACATCTTAGAAAATATACTTAGCTCATAATTTGCTGCTGTACTATTTATTGAAGCAGCATCTAAGATACTGTGAAAAAGTATATAGTTGGGAAGCTGTTTGTTTTTATTTTTCAAAAGATTATTATATTTTTCAGGATTTCTTTTTTTATATTCATCTGACATCCATACAAACATGGCTGGATTTGTTATTTCTTTTCTGTGAAGACCCGGTATATGACCATAGTATCCATCTTCACCAAGAAATTCTCCATGGTCTGAGCAATAAATTACTATTGCATTTTTATCGATAACCCTTTTTATAACCTGGGATATGATGTAATCAGCATAAAGTATAGAATTATCATAATTATTAACCAACTCATCATGATCACAGCGCGATACATTGCTGGTTGTGCATATAGGAACAAACTTGTGGAATGTATCAGGATAATGTTTATGAAATTCCCAGTGGCTGCCCATGCAATGTAACACTATGAGCTTTCTCTTTTCATTTTTTAGAAGTTCATCAAGTTCAGGCAGCATATTCTCATCTAAAATTTGTGCATTTGTTACAGTGTAATCTTTTTTTGTGTTTCTGTTCCATATAATTTGCTTTTTGATTGATGCTTCATTAGCAAATGCTGCTATATTAGAGTAGCTATTATCAATAACATCCTGATTGGATATCCATGCTGTAGAAAATCCGTGCTTATTAAATATTGATACAAATGAAGTTTCTTTATATGTAATATCTTCATTTTCTTTTGTTGCTCGGGTCATCATCAGCGGAACTGCTTTATTGGTAACTCCGTAAATGGAATCTATATTTGGTAAACTGACAACCTGTAATTTTTCAATGTTAGGTGATGTTTTTCGTGGATATCCGTTAATTGAAAAATGATCAGCCCGTGCAGCTTCTCCTATAATAAATACTATGGTTAAATCAGCATTTTTTTCCTGGTTAAATGTTGATGGCAATTGTGATATATTGGTACGGGGCTGATGTATAATTGCCTGGTATTTATTATACATGTTGATAGCGTAAAAAAATGCATATGGCATAACGGGTCTGGAAAAGTATAACAAAAAAAGCACAGGGCTTAATAGCAGTATAAAGATGATTTTAATACGTCTGAATGGTGCATCATTATGAAGTTTATTGTAATAATATAAAAATAAGGTGGTTACCAGCAAAATAGACATCACCATTATTATTAAATCAAAACTAATAACACCACTTGCTTCATGAGGATTTGTTTGAACAAGTAAAATAAAAGTGTCCAGCAGGTAGATTCTGACTTTATAAACTATGATAAAATACAGTGCTATAGAACTCAAGAAAGTTGTTAGTAGTGTAATGATAGTAAAAAGTTTTTTATGTATGGATGCTACAAGGAAATAGTAAAAAACAAGAGGGATTGACAGGATGAATAATAAAATAGTATTTATGATTGTATTGCCATATTTAACGGGGTAACGTATGAAATCAATGGCATTGAAAACCAACGAATAAATGACTGAAAATACTAATATAATAATTATATTACCATATTTAGTATTCTGAAATGAACTACATGGAGTGAATATTTTTTTTAACATTGTTTTCATCTTTACTCTTTCATCATAGGCTATTTATATTCTGTTAAAGCTGAATTTTATAAAACATGGTATATGTTTGATATGCTGTTTATAATTATAGCTCCTAATTATGTAATGCTCAATAATACCAAAAAAATGTTCCCCTTCTATAATTATCATTTATTTTTATTTTCACAATATTTTTATAATTTAATGGGGCATATATGGATTATGCTATGAGTTCAATTCAATATATTATTTAAAAATAATAGAATATAGCTTTTCTGCAGATGCTAATAATGTATGACCTTTATTATTTCTCCATATTCCTTATTATAATCAATAGCTTTTAATTTTGAGTTTTTACGGTAAGGTTTAATCAGATAGCCTTTATAGCCCAGCATTTTGACAAATTCAATTTCAGAAGGGTCGTCATCAATTAAAAGTTCTCCGCTAATTTTTGTTATATCTTTATGAATGCCTTTGTTTAAGGGGTCGTAATCCTCACGGTAAATACATTTATCAAAATAGGTGTGCAACTTATGATACAATAAAATTTCTTTTGCCCGTATTTTTGTTGAATTGGTCCAAAGATACAGGTGAAGATTTTTATTTTTTAGGTTAGTAAGAAAATCAATTATTCCCGGCCTTGTTGTGGAGCCAAATTCATCAACCAGTGTGTTATCCATATCAAATACAATGTGCTTAATCATAGATGGCTCCTTAGCTAAAAATGCTCATTACACAATGATAGTTTTTTTCACATATATAAGGGAACTCCTAAAAACTGTTTTTTAGTATGTGCCCTTATGAGCATAATATATAGGATAAAACTGCTTTCTATTATAATAAATAATTTTGGAAGAAAGCAGTTTTTAGATGTGCCCATAACTATTAGCTTTTTATTGCTACTTACTCTAAAAGACAATTAAAATAAATAGAAAAAGCAAATAAAAAATTTTTTTGCGATAGTTCTAAAAATTGTTGCACTTGTGGTAAATTAAAAAATATTTTGTATAATAATATTTGGTCTGATTGTAAATATATAACCATTGCATAAATAAAAACCTCCGCATTTTACAAACAGGCTGAATAGTGGGCGTATTGTTGCTTTCAGGAGGTGCCTGTTTTCAGTTCTTCCGGTATGTAGGTTAATTATACATCATGGTGAAATAATAATGCCGTCATTGCGAGCGTGCGATTTTGTGTGCATTTGTCATTGCGAGTCCCGGCTTCGACAGGACAAAGCAATCCGTTTTGCACGACGAGATTGCTTCGTCACTTCGTTCCTCGCAATGACGAGTAGCCATAAGTCATTGCGAGCGAAGCGCTTGCACTGAGTGCTTCGACGAGCTCAGCAACCACTTGTCGAAGTGAAGCAATCCCAATACTATGTAATGTGAGATTGCTTTGTCGCTGGCGCTCCTCGCAATGACAGGGAAATGGATTGCCACGGCACTTCGTTCGTCGCAATGACGTATGATGTCGTCACCGCGAGGGGGCAAGCCCCGTGGCGGTCTCTGATTGCCATCAGTCATTGCGAGCGAAGAGCTTGCACTGAGTGCTTCGACGAGCTCAGCAACCACCTGTCGAAGTGAAGCAATCCCTTTTGCACGACGGGATTGCTTCGTCACTTCGTTCCTCGCAATGACGTATGATGTCGTCACCGCGAGGGGCGTAAGACCCGTGGCGGTCTCTGATTGCTAACAGTCATTGGAGTGAAGTGAAGCAATCCCTTTTGAACGACGAGATTGCTTCGTCACTTTGTTCCTCGCAATGACGTGTGGGGTATGGCGCTCGCAATGACGTGTGTAGTAACGGTGAATGCAATGACATAATAATTTAAAAGGAGGAATTCCCAATGAAAAAGAAGGTTTTTGCAGTAATTATGATGTGCGCAATAGCAGGATTTATTGCATGCGGAGGGGGAGGAGGTGCATCGGTCACCAATAATGATCCAGGAGGAGAGCCAACACCGCCGGCGGGCAGCCTGGACACCAGCTTTGGCGTTGGGGGGATAGTGGTGACGGATTTTGAAAACGGCCTTGATGAAGCAAAAGCAATTGCAATACAATCTGATGGCAAAATACTTGTTGCTGGAATTGCAAATATTTCAGGGGAAAACAACAATTTTGCGATTGTCCGCTATAATTCTGATGGAACTTTGGACACTTCTTTTGGAACAGAGGGGAAGGTTACCACAAATTTTGGCAGTTTACGTAATGATCAGGCTTATGCAATGGCTTTACAATCTGATGGTAAAATTATTGTAGCTGGATATACTAATGAGGGGGGAAATTTTAATTTTGCTTTAGCAAGATATAACACTAATGGATCGTTAGATACTTCATTTGATTCAGATGGCTTGGTCTATACAGATCTACAAACTGGTTCAACCGACATTGCCTATGCGATGGCAATACAGTCTGATGAGAAAATTGTTGTAGCTGGTTATACTATAACAGGTAGTTATAATGCCGACATTGCAATAGTGCGATATAATAGCGACGGTTCTCTTGACACAGGATTTGGCACCAATGGAATTGTTATTACCGATATAAATTCCAATAGCAAAGATTATGCAAGATCTCTTGCTATTCAATCAAATGGATATATTGTTGTTGGAGGAGACACTGCTCCTTCAACTTCTGCAAATTCATCATTTTTGTTAATGCGTTATAAAGATGATGGTACTATTGATACTTCTTTTAACACTAATGGGTATATTACAACCAATATGGGAACAGGTATTGATTCTGGTAATGCAGTATATATCCAATCTGATGGTAACATTATACTTGCAGGCTATGCCAATGACTCATCTTCAGCCTCGTATGATTTTGCTATAGCACGGTATACCACGAATGGTTTACTTGATAATTCTTTTGGCAACAGCGGTAAGGTATTAACACATTTTGATGAAGCACATAGAGATGATTATGGTTATTCTGTCGTTCTGGATGCATCAGGAAGAATTCTTTTTGCTGGCGCCACCTCAGTAGGCACCTCAGATTATGATTTTGCATTATGCAGATATGCTGCAAATGGAACAGTTGATACTTCATTTGGGACAATGGGAAAAGTTAAAATTGATCTTGAAAGCACAGACGACAGAGGCAATGCAATTGCAATACAATCTGATGGCAAAATACTTGTCGCTGGCAGAACAAAAATTTCTGATACTAATACTGGTGCTTTCGCCCTCATCCGCCTGTGGCCGTAATTGCTCGCCTGCCGCGTTTTGATTGAATTCCCTTGCGTTCCCTGCGCACTCGCAGGGGACGCACATGCATCATGATAGTGTGAATCAAAATATTATCGCTCCCATAATCTGGAAACAGGTCAATAGCTTTCTCATACGCTGCAATAGCTTGGTTATACCAACCCTGGAATTGTAGTTATTGAGCTGTTTGGATAAAGACTTTTGGTTGAGCTAACTCAGCGTTCATTTTTGCCTGGAGGCATTACTATTTCTGGATAGCTGTTGAGCATACAGGTAATTAAGATTGGCACATAGCCGTTCGGATGTATACCCAAAATCTTTGGCGCGTTTTTCAGAAATGATCAATGGTGGATACCTGTCAAACTCAAGCCATACTGAACGGTCAGGTGCAAGCCCCTCAACACCGTCAACGGAAAACCATCTCAGTTTTTCAGTGAATGTGATTCGTTTTAAATTTGACACCGGCCAATTTTTGGTTTTTCCGTTGATATAATAGCCTGTAATATCTTGTTTGGTAAACCTTAGCCGTACAAACTGCTTTGGAGACAATCCATTTATGATGACTGCAATCAATACGCCCAACGAAAGCAAAATCAAAAAGCTCCCCATTCTCCAGTTGAACTTGTTTGTTTCTCCATCACGGCTTAAGATAATCACAATCCCGCACAGAATAGCAATTAATGCACCAAACTGCAAAATTTTTGACAGCCAGAAACGGTGGGCAAACGAAAGGTGAAAAGGAAAAGAGACCTGATCTGCTTCTAACGGTCTGGGAGATACTTTTTTCTGCAGTATCTTCCATAGCGCAGGATAATTGCCAATGCGAGTGCTAAACGAAAGAACACTTGACCTGGTTTTAAGGATAATGCCCTCCGGGATATGCCACCTGGTAAAACTAATATCAACAATATCACGATAAAGTATTTGTTTTTCTTTCCCAAACCGTTTTAAAATAATAGCCTCCTGGGTCAAAATAACATATCCGCTATGCCTATAAAAAAGGTAGAATCCCAGAAGCGTAAAGGGCATAAGCCCAAGTGCTAAAATTGCAAGGACAAGATAATCATTTTTATTAACCGTCAGCAACGAAAAAAAATCAAACACTGGAACAGAAACAAATAACAAATACGCAAAACCCATCAGGCCAAGCAAAGCCATACCATATGTGCGCATATCGGAGGAAAAATGAAATGTGCGTTGTGTCTGTTTCATCAGTTATCTTTTCTCCAACAAATCACCGGGATGAAACGATAGCCAGCCACCTGCTTGCGCTGTTACCGGTATTTGGCCCACTGCAGACTGCACCAACTTAAAATTAACTAAAGGGTAGTAATAACACAATAACATGGCAAGACAATTTTTTTATGGTATGGTGTTAATCTTTACGACGGTATGAATGCAATAATACATAAAAGATACATGATATACCCGGGAACTATGGTAGTATTTTTTATTATTACAAAAAGATAAAGGAGGGATTGTTACTACTCATAAGGCTCTTTATTGTTTGCTTTTGCACTTTACAGCAGGCAGTAGATGTTATTCCATTGTTGTGTTCCTATGTATGTGTTTTTTTAACTTTATCACACGGAATATATGATTATTTCTATTTACTTGTAGAGATGGATTTAATTTTAATGATATGAAAATATAATGTTAAATTGTGTGAATTTTGAATATCAAATACAAAGTATCGTTAAAGAATTTTAAAAAAATCTTGCGCGATAGTTATCGGTAAAGTAGTATTGACATAAAAGATAATACTACTATACACACTTTGGGAGGAAACTATGGATTTTGAAACCACTACATGCATTTCTTTGCAGCATTTAGCCATCCTTCAAGAAGATGCACAAAAATTAGATGTGCCGCTTAGGACACTTATTGTATACATGGTTATGTATGCAGCAAAGAATGAGAAAAAGAAGTATGTAGCATTTAAACGTATAGCCTACCGTAAACGTAATGCTGGCAATCCCTGGAAGAGGGTACATCTGGTGTTATATCAGTCAGAGTATGAGTTTTTCTTAGATGTGAAGAAGCTGTGGAAGATGTCGCTTGCCAATATCATTGCATTTTGTGTGGATAATGTGCTGGAAGAATTTTTTTTGTATTTCAAAGAGCGATTAAAAGAAATAAATACCGATAACTATCCAGAGAACTTGCCCAGTTATTATGAAAACAGGTCATATACCTTTGATTTTCACCGTGAAAACGGCATCCATTGCCT
>JBFLZD010000060.1 GCA_040756435.1 Spirochaetota bacterium
CTATTGGGTATATTTATGGCACAAACAATACAGTCACTGGACAGGGGATTAAAAATTTTGGAAATACTGGGAAAATCAGAAAGACCTCTTTCCCTGAATGAAATAACAGAGTATTTTGATATTGACCGCTCATCAATCTTCCGTCTTTTGGGGACGCTGGTTGCACATAATTTTGTTTATCAGGACCCTGAAACAAAGAAATATATACTGGGTTTCAAGATCATGGAACTTTCCGGTGCTTTTGGCGAACAGACTAAAATAGAAACATTTTTACGGCCTGTTCTTAAACATATTTGTGAAAGAACGCATCAGAATACACACTTAGCCATGCTTCATGGAAAGGATGTTGTATTTATTGCTGTTGAACAGCCACGTAGCAGCCTTAGCATGCATATATCAGTGGGAACACGTGAGCCAGCATTCCCAACTGCATTAGGTAAGGTGCTCCTTGCTTTTATGCCACAAGCTGAAAAAGAAATGCTTTTGCGTAATGTAAAATTACAGAAATATACAAAAAAGACCATAACATCAATTGGTGCGTATAAAAAGCATCTTGATGATATAGGTAATAATAAATACGCAATAGACAATGAAGAGTACCGGTTAGGTGTTGTATGCATTGCAGCGCCGGTGTTTAATCATAGAGGTATGGTTGAATATTCAATTGGCATATCAGGCTCACGGGAGCAAGTTTGCCCAAAGTTAGATGAATATATATCAATCGTTAAAGATGCTGGTGCTGAAGCATCACGGCTGTTAGGCAAGTCTATGCAGTAATTTTATTCGTATTCAAAATACCAGTATGGCCCTTCCTTAACAAAAAGCAAACTCATGCCATTGTAGAGTTGTACAGTAGCTTTTGATTGTGCGATAGTTACCTGAGCAATGGGCTGGTTGAGTGCAGTTAAAAGAATATCATCACCACGAGCCGCTGCAATTTTCTTCTGCAATGAGAGATACTCAGGTATATTCATGGTTTTAATACTATCGGGGCTGATATTGTAGTATTGTGCAAATGCAGCAATCTGTGCTCTGTTCATCGATTGCAGGCTGCCAATTACTGTAGCGATTTTCTTTTTACTGCCTGTGGACAAAATTTCTGCAACCTTTTGCATATTATCGCTACTATATGCAACTTTGAGTGTAGTGAAAGCTTCTTGCGGTGTTAGTGGTTTTGATACAGTGCAGGAAACCATGCCTGTCATCACAATACATATCCACATTAGTATACGCATCGGTAACTATCTCCCTGTTTTTCAACTATCATGTTATCTATCAACCGTGTTGAGCCAAAAAATGCAGCAACAGCAATCACCGATTTTTCTTTTAATGATTCGATAGGCTGAAGCGTTTCATAATCAACGACTGAAACATAATCAATCTTCTTTGGTTTACCTGACGTGATGATATCAGTCATCGCCGGTATCAGTGCATGTGATTGCACAATGCCTTGATGTATGAGTTCTTCTGCTTTTTGTAATGATTTGTAAATCACAACAGCGTTTGTGCGATCATCGCCTTTGAGGTGCACATTACGCGAACTCATTGCCAGACCATCAGGTTCACGGATAATTGGTGCAACAATTATAGTAACTGGAAAATCTAAGTCTTTAACCATTTTCTGTATAATAACAGCTTGCTGTATGTCCTTTTGCCCAAATACTGAAACATCCGGCTGCACAATATTAAAAAGCTTTGCCACAACGGTAAGCACTCCTCTAAAGTGACCCGGACGTGTTGCACCACACAGGTGGTCGGTCATCATTTCAATATCAACATACACAAGACGGTTTTGATACATCTCGCTGTCATCGGGAAGAAATATCAGGTCAACACCTGCGTCTTTTGCCAGGGCAAAGTCGCGTTCATAATCCCGTGGGTACGTGGTATAATCTTTGGGATCATTGAATTGCATTTTATTCACAAAAATGCTCATAACCTGATAATCAGATTGTTGTTTTGAAATATATACCAGACTTAAGTGCCCCTGGTGAAGGTATCCCATGGTTGGCACAAATCCTATTTTTTTATTGTGACTTCGTTGTAAAGCAATCTCGTTGCGTAACTCGTTTATTGTATTCACTATTTTCATAGATTATTTCTCCTTCCGTGCTGCAATGAGCATCATGTCACCTAAATATAATCTTTTTACTGCAGTATCGGCAAGTTTTCGTACCAATGTTTTTGGTTTGCCAATACCGCTGCCGTATGTCACAAACCGTGTAACGGCAAACCCTTTTAATTGCAATAATTTTGCAAGTGTTCTATATGAAAAGAAATAAAGATGGTGGGGGAAATTGTAATAACGCCATTTTCTGCCATACAGCACTCGTGCTGAAAACATACTGCTTCTGCAAGTTGATAGGTACAGCATACCATCATCGAGAAGCAAGGAATGAATTTTTTCAATAAATTTGTCTGGGTGGTGCAAATGTTCAATAGTTGCCCACAGGGTAATACAGTGGTATTGCTTATTAAATTGAAACGATAGAAAATCACCACAGTACGCATTTGCTTTCAGGTTATTACGTGCGTAGTCTATGCAATCCTGTGCAATATCTATACCTTCTGCATACCATCCGCGGCGGGTTAAATAATTAACAAAATACCCTGCAGCGCAGCCAATATCTAAAGCATATTTTTTACCCTGTAAGGATGCCTCAAAATCATAAAACTGCAGATCTTTTAGATTCAGAGTAAGCAAACGCAATACTTCTTTGTGCATTGATTCAGAAAAATAGTTATTGTAGCCACGGTCGGTTCGCTGGTTGAAATATTCTTTGTAGTATTTACCCATTTCGTTATAGTGTGGCCTGGGATTAACAAATTCAAGGCCGCAGTGCCTGCACCGCACCAGTGTAAATTCTTCGCCATTTTCAAATGGCTTTGAAAATAAAGGCTTGAAATTATATGTATTACATAGAACACAGGATGCAGTTTCATAATTCATATATTAATTGTCGCAGGCAGTATGTGCATTTGGCAAGTATTTTTTATCATATATATAAATTGAAGCTTGTAGCTTTACAATAGTCTTGACTTTATATGGTTAATAGTATAAAATTATAAATACATGTATTTTTAAGTACTAATTATTCCTAAATGTGGAAATTTGAACAAAATATAAAATAGTGTATACCCCCGCCGCCAAAGGCGGCGGGGGTATACGCTAGTATTCATTATGAAATTTTTTAAGGAATTATTACTGATTTTTAAGACAAATAACATTACAAAAATTCAGAATATGATACTTGATACAGTATAGTATAACATTACAATACAATGAATGCTATGAAAGTTTCCAATAGAATAATTGTTATCACACAGAATAAAGACTGTGAGGCCATAGCCACTGCAATTGCAGCCCAGCATCAATTGATCATTGAAGAAAATGAAAAACTTCATTCACTTGAAGCAATCATAAAGGAGGTAGAAAGTTCTAAATCAACAGCTTTTTTACGCTCTTCTCTTCATGCTTTTATCCGGGAACATGGAATCCCGTTTTTGATAATAATTGATTATCCTGTAGTTGCTGAAACACGCACAGACACTATTGTGCAGAAAATATTTAATACATTACTCATTTCATTTATGATTATTGCCCGTGGCAGTGGACTGGCAAATATTAAGGGTAATTTTTTTGTCAACATCACCAAAGGAGACGTGCAGCTATTCAAAAGTATTATCATCCATCCGGAAAAGCTTTTAGCAAACTTAAAAACAAATGATGATAAGGTTAATGCAATTATTAACTTGCACACTGATCAAAAAGTATTTCACACTCTTTTTTTTGTAAAACCATGTACGGGTTCCAGTAAAGAGGATATGGCACATGAGCTATCAGCCTATATTAATGCCGTTAAAAAGCGTCATGTGTTGATAGAAAAGATTATGGAAAAGCAAAAGCATACCCCCTCACGAAGTAAGGATGCAGCAAGAGTGCTGGTAAAAATAAGTGAGGATAAGATTGTGCTGGATCATGAGATTATAATAACGCGCGATAGTGCCTATCAAAAATATACTACAGGCCATATATATGTACTGGGAGATTGGACAAATATACACAGCCGAAAAGTTGCCGGCAAGGTTATCACTGCAATTAAGGATGGTTTTGCCGACTGGAAGCTTGGAAGCGATGATCCTGTTATTATTCATCTTGAGGAGGCATTGATTGATCATACCACGGCTGCAACGCTGGCGCAAATTGCTTTTAATGAATTAAGGGGTTTCAGTAATATAAGGATATATTGCAATGAAAAAAATTATAAAACACTTGAAGCGGCTGATGGTTTTGGGCTTATAAAAAAACTGGTATTTATACAAAAAGTTTAACAGCCAATAGTATAAAAAAATCCATCTTTCCCCACAATACTTACCAGGCTATCTAACAACTTCTGGTGCGGCTTGATGTGATACAGTGGGTTTGCTTTTACAATATTTTCTTTCCCATTGGGCTGGCGCACATGGAAAAATACTGGTTTGTTTCCCTGATAACGCTGGAGTAATTTTTTAATATTTTCAAGTATTTGCGTATCGGTGCCTATTGGGTTAATAATAATATGCAGTTCGCTTATCTGGGTGAGTTTGAATTGTGTAAGCTGCAATACTTTATTTGCCAGCATACGGGATGGCTTTTCATTTTCTATCTCCACAGTTCCTGTAATAACAACAGGCTCCTGTGACACAATGAGGGATTCATATTCCGACAATGTCTGAGGCATAAATAAAACCTGAATACTGCCAGTAAGGTCTTCAATAACGGCCTGTGCAAATTTATTCCCTTTCTGACTTTGCTTAATCTGTACATTATTGAGGATTCCAACCAGTGTTATGGGTGTTCCATTAACGTTTTCTTCTAAGTCTTTTATTGGAGTGCATGATAACTTTTCAATGTCCCTGGCATAACGGCTTAATGGGTGGGAACTTGCATAAATTCCCAATACCTCTTTTTCATAGTGGAGCTTCTGATTTTCAGGCCAATCGTTAATTGATACGGGTTCAATATGAATGCGTGAAAAAGATGTATCAGTAGCTCCAAATAAATCACCCTGACCTGTGGCAATATCCTGCTGTAACTGCCTTGCGGTTTCAAGCATAACATCAACCGAGGCAAATAGTGCTGCTCTATTTGGGTGTAGCGAGTCAAAAGCCCCAGCTTTTATGAGTGATTCAAGTACACCCTTGTTAACCGTCATAAGATCAATTGAAGTAAAGAAATTGGTGAGGTCTTTGAATTCACCATTGGTTTCCCGTGCTTGCAGAATAGATTCTATTGCTTTATCGCCTACGCCTTTAATAGCAATAAGTCCGTACCGTATGGATTTTCCTTCAATGGAAAAATCACGCTGGCTTTTATTGATATCGGGTGGAAGCACCTGAATGCCCTTTGCTTTGCAGTCAGCATAGTATTTTGTAATATCTTCAATCTTATCAACCTGTGCTGTTAAAAGCGCGGTCATGAATTCTAATGGATAGTGAGCTTTAAGATACGCTGTTTGATATGACACAAGTGCATAAGCAGCAGAATGGGATTTATTGAATCCATATCTTCCAAATGTTGCCATTAACTCATACGTTTTACGGGCAATCTCTTCATGTATACCTTTTGCTATTGCTCCCTTGACAAATTTTGAGCTCATTGCATCAATCAAATCTTGTTTCTTTTTACTCATTGCTTTCCTGAGCTTATCTGCTTCAGGCAGCGTAAAACCACCCATGATCTGGGAAATAAGCATAACCTGTTCCTGATATACTATAACTCCTAATGTGTCTTTGAGTATGGGTTCCAGAGAAGGGTGCAGGTATTCAATTTTCTGAGGATTGCGCTTTCTTTCAATGAACTGTTCAACCATCCCTGAGTCAAGTGGGCCTGGTCGGTACAGGGCAACGATTGCAATAATATCGTCAAAATTGGTTGGGCCTAATTTAAGAAGTATATTCTGCATGCCGCTAGATTCAAGCTGGAATACCCCCATGGTATCAGCCTTTTGTAATAGTTTGAATGTTTTTGCATCATCAAGCGGAATTGTATTAATATCAATAGCAATGTTACGGTGTTTCTTTATAAGCTTGATACAGGTATCTATAATGGTAAGGTTTGCAAGTCCTAAAAAGTCCATCTTGACAAGCCCGGCTTTTTCCAAGCTTGTCTTTTCATACTGTGACGAAATGCTTCCGTCTTTTGAATCTACATAAAGCGGCACGTGTTCGGTTAAGGGATCACGTGATATAACCACACCCGCTGCGTGCTTGCCGGCTGAACGGGTCAGTCCTTCAACTTTTAACGCTATATCAACAAGCTGTTTGCCAGCATCATTGGATTTATAGAGTTGTTGCAATTCTTCAGAATTTTTGAGAGCTTCTTCCAGATCTTCATGATGGATAAGCTTGGTCAGTGCATTAACCTGAGGAAGGGGGATGTTTAATGCTCGTGCCACATCACGAATAGCACCCTTGGATTTCATTTTATTAAAGGTAATTATCTGGCTTACATGATCCTCGCCATATTTCTTTTTCACATACTCTATTACTTCATCACGGCGCAGTGCGCAGAAGTCAATATCCATATCAGGCATTTCATTTCGCTCGGGGTTTAAGAACCGTTCAAACAGCAGGTTATATTTGATGGGGTCAAGCTCCGTTATTCCTAAGCAATACGAAACCATTGAACCTGCAGCCGAACCCCTGCCAGGGCCAACGGGTATCCCATTATTCTTTGCAAACTGGATAAAATCCCACACAATGAGAAAATATCCTGAAAATTGCATGCGGTTTATAACCGATAGTTCATAGTCAATGCGTTCTTTGACGTAATCAGGGATAGTCTCACCAAAGCGCTTCTTTGCACCCTGATAAACCAGCTCAGTAAGATAACTGTCCTTAGTGTATCCAGCTGGAACATCAAAATTGGGAAGGATAGGATTACCCAGTGGTATCTGGCAATCTGTCATTTCGGCTATCTTCAAGGTGTTATACAGAGCATCAGGATAGTCTTCAAATATTTTTTCCATTTCCTGAGGTGTTTTAAGATAAAACTCATTATTGGGAAAACGCATTCTGCTCTGATCATGTAACAATTTACCAGTTTGTATGCACAGTAACACATCATGGTAGTATGCGTCGTCTCTTGCTACATAATGTGCATCATTGGTGGCTAGTAAACCTATATTCAGTTTTGAAGCCATCTCAACAAGATGTGCATTAACCTGTTTTTGTTCTTTAAGGTTGTGGTACTGAAGTTCTAAATAAAAACGATCCTTTCCAAAGAGGTCAGCAAATTCCTGTGCCCGTGTATATGCCTCTTTGGTTTTGCCTTCTAGTAGAAGGGATGGTATTTCGCCAGCAATGCATGCGGTGCTGGCTATAAGCCCTTTACTGTATTTGGTTAAAAGTTCCCAGTCAATACGCGGTTTGTAATAAAAACCTTCTAAATATCCCAGTGAGGATAATTTTATAAGATTTTTATATCCTTCATAATTTTCAGCAAGTAAGATGAGGTGATAGGCATTTTCTTCATTGCTTGCACGGGTGCTTTGCTTATGAAACCGTGATCCCGGTGCAATATAGAATTCCTGCCCAATTATTGGCTTTATACCGGCTTTATGTGCTTCCTCGTAAAATTCAATTATGCCAAACATATTGCCATGGTCTGTTAATGCTATAGCTGGCATATGATTATCAACAGCAAACTTTATCAGTTGCTGAATACGTATAGCACCATCCAGGATAGAATATTCAGAATGGTTATGAAGATGTATAAAATCCATACAGTTCTCACTTTTAAGGAAGGGATTAATACCGGGAACTATCGCCCATGAAATACGACATAATAAATATTTAGTATAGAGCCAATATACTCACTGTATTTTGATTTTGCAAGCAAGTATTAATATTTTTTATGCTTTTTGCAATATGTTGTTGACCATAATACCCATGTGCGATAGATTTTAGCAAAGTAAAGGCAAACTGTGCAGAAGATAGAAGAAAAAACAATTTGCCAGAATAAGAAAAAGAATTTACTGTGGTTTTTCAATGATATGAAAAAATGATTTTTTTAGGGAGTTTTACGATGATTGATACAAAGCTACTTGACATTTTAGCCTGCCCTGCATGTAAAGGGGATGTTGAATATGATGCGCGTAATGAAAAGATTATTTGTACACAGTGCAAAAAGAAATATCCTGTTAAAGACGGCATTCCCGTCATGCTTGTAGAAGAAGCTGAAAAATAATTTAATGTTTGATATGAGGGTATATGTATGTTTGATTCCAAGCATCCTGTCATCAAGATAGTGGGTTATGTGATAGTTGGTTTTTTTGTTCTTATTATTATAATATCGTTTGGTATGCCTGATTTTTTATCCCGCATGGGTTTTGATCAGAATACTATCGCAAAGGTTAACGGTGAGACAATAGGGTATATGGATTTTATACGCTATCGTGACACACATATGTTTGGTAAAACCGAAGACCCTAAACAGCAGCAGCGTATGATTATAGAACGCATGATACAGGAAAAGCTATTGATTCAGCTTGCAAAAAAAGAGGGCATCGTGGTAACCGAAAAAGAAATAAAAAGTGTTATTCGTAACCGATTTTCTGACAATACGGGAACATTTAATGAAGCTTTTTTTAAGAATTTTCTGGATAGATTCCATATGGGCATATCGGATTACTATAAATATGTGCAACAGGAGATATATTTAGGTAAATTACAGAATTTACTGCTGGCAGGAGTCAGCGTTTCACCTTTAGAGTTAGTGTCTGATTTCAGAATACAGAATACAAAAATAAAAATACAGTACGCTTTTGTGTCAAATCAGGAGCTGGCAAAGCGGTATGCAAAGGAAATTGCAGTTACCGATGAAGAAGTTGACGCAGAGATGAAGAAGAACCCAAAAGAATTAAAAGATCCAAAAACTGACCGGCAGCGAATAAAGGATAAGCTTGCCAATGACAGGTTGGAGAAAATTAAACAGGAACTGGCAAAAAAGATTGACCAGCTTGCACTTGCCGGCAGGTCATTTGCAGAAGCTCAAGGGTTATTGCAGGGAGTTGTGTCATATTCCAATGAGTTTAAGCCGGGGGATCTGATTAGGGAAAAAGATGATAAAGGGAGGATCCTGTATCCTTTGCAGGAATCAAAGATATTCCAATCAGATGTTTTTAGTTTAAAGCAGGGGATAACGTCACGGTGTATTTACGGATTTGATGGGATGTATATTTTCACACCTGTGGTGCGATATATACCGGGAACACAGATCCCTGATAAGGAGCGCCAGGCACTGGAACAGAATCTTTTTTACACTAAGGCTAATTCTTTATATATATCACTGTTAACAAGACTGTTTGAAAAGTCGAAAATAATAAGGAATCAGAAGTTTGAAGCGCAGTAGAATGATAAAGGTGGTTTTAATTTTTGTAACACAGCAAGGGGTACTGTATGAATATTAATGCTGAATATGTTAATCCATTTTTAGAGGCGGCAAGTGTAGTATTCAAACAACTTCTTAATGTTGATTTAAGAAGAGGAAAGCTGGTATTGAAAGAAGTGCCACAGCCATCACATGATGTTGCTATTATCATTGGTATTACCGGAGCGGTCACAGGTCAGGTGGTGTTCAGTATGAGCCTGGAGATGGTAAAAAAGATTGCACAGACACTTGCTCCAGGATTATCTGAAAAAGATATAATGAATGAATGGAAGGATATTGTTGGCGAAGTTGCCAACATGATCACTGGAAATGCAATGAACCTTTTTGCCTATTCAGGGAAGCGTGTTGAGATGACAACCCCTACCGTCATTGAAGGCGAAAGTTTTACTATCACCTTAATAAAACAGACCACACTGGGGATTAATCTTTACAGCCCATTTGGGCAGTTAGAGATGAATGTAGCATTGAAATAAATGATGTTATTCAGGGAAATAGGTTGCATCTAACCTCTTAAGCTCATCTGCAACCCTATCTTTCAGTGGTGATGAATAAAAGGCATTATAGGCAGGATCCTGAGCACGCTTCAGGAATATTGTATATACTTTGCGTGCCAGTTCAACATCTTTCAAATTAGGGTCAGTACTTAAAATTTTGCCTAACCAGTAGTATGCATCATCAACTGTTTCTCGGTCACTGTACTGCTTAATAACTTTCAGTAATGCACTTAACGCTGCGTTGCCTTTTTTTTGTGATATATATAGCTGTGCAACCAGAATGAGCGCATCGTCAGAAAAATCCTGATCAGGGTATAATCCTGCAACTTTAGTGTAGTATTCAATAGCGTCAAGTGGCTTACCCATTGCCTGGTTTACTCTGCCCGTCATAAAAAGTGCTGCAGGGTATTCACCGGATTGTTGGGGTATGGTCGATAGTTCCTGTAAGGCATTTGCATATTTCTGCTGTTGTACAAAAATCTTTGCTTTCCACAAGCTTGCCTGATCTTTAAAAGGACTTTGAGGGTAATTTTTTTGCAGACTTTCCAGTGCCTGGAGTGCTCGTTCATAGAATTCAGCATTGTAAAAGTCAATCCCCTGTTTCAGTAAAACATCATCAGGAGTACCACCTTTTTTTTGAGTAGAATCATCGTCATTTTTATATTGCATGGGGATTTTAGCAGCTTTTGGTTCGGATAGAATGGTTTCCAGTATAGCTTCTTTATTTGCCGGCTGTACAACCATCAACGAACATGCTACCAGTATATGTATCAGACTCATTGCTCAAACACCTTATCACGTATATCCATAGGTTTAAGTTCTTTTGTGCTTTTGGGCGTTATGGTTTCTTTTTTTTCAGTATCAACCTGTGATTGGGGCTTTAGCGGAGAAGCAATCTTTTCCTGATTGCTTTTCATTGAATCTACAGGCTTTACCACTGGTGATGTGTAATCAGAAATTATTGGTTCAACCGGTTTTGTGTTATCAAGTGCGGCATGAGGTTTTTGTATTTCCTTGATATCCTTGAGAATATCAAGAGGTTTTGCAGGCATTGTCATTGGCTCATCTTCTTTTGTGGGGTACGTTAATTTATTATCAGAAAGTTGCTGGCGCTGTTCCATCAAGGCACCTTCAAGCATGGACTGAAAGGAGCCTGGCTCCTTCTTCATTTTGATGTCTAAGTCAAAAACGTCATTGGTAACTTCCGCATACGGTTTCCCCGCTGGCTTTGCTGACTGTTTGCCCAGATGATATCCCAGAAATACCGCACCAATAGATAGAAGAAAGACAAGGAAGAAAAAGCCTTCTTTTATGGATTGCTGTGTACGAATATCAATTGAATCAATCATTCTGTTGATAATTCGTACAATAGTCTGTAATATGGATGCAATAGGGTTCATATAATTGTGTTACTGATTATTCTCTATCAATAATAATAACAATATTGCCTTTTTTCAAGTTATTTCTTGTTATGCTGCTTGCAAGAATTTTTTTAAGGTCAGTATTGGCAATGACCGGGCAGCTGTTATAAAGGCGTAGTGCAGCACAGTAGTATGGGTTGCTACCGGCTTTTTTATGATGCAAAGCCACATCATCGCTGAAACAATAGGCAACAGTTCCATACACATAGGCATCACGTGAATCAATAAAATCTTTGCCAAATATTTCGGTACCATCTTCAGCAAAAAGCGATGGGAAAAGCATGGGTGAAAAGTGCTGCCCCCGAGTATCCACAATCAGCCCTGAATAGTCAGTTGATGGCAGTTTGGCAGGCAACTGAGGGATGTCCTTTGCGGGCAAGGCTTGGGGCAAAAGTTTTAAAAGCTTTCCCATGGGAAGTATAGCAGTGCATTGTGTGGCAATAGCACCATCAGGCTTAAAGCTGTATTTGATATCATTGGAGTACATGCCCAATTGCATCTGTGTGTAATCGTCACTTTGAATGCAGTTGCCCAGCGAACGGATAGGGTCAACCTGTATTATCTGCAGCGCCGTAATAAGGGATTCCGTAGCCCTATCTTTAGCTTCTTCCATTGCCCTGCTGCGTGCATTGTTTACCGACAATGTTTCATATGTAGCGGTATCCAGTGGAGTACCGCTTTCAGAAATAAAAGGCTTTCCCACTGCTTTTGCCATAATTATCTGGTCGGTCCAGTTGATTTCAACATTGTTATAGTACTGGATAACCTTATTGTTTATTGGTGCTGATAGTCCAGAAAGAGTCACTGCCAGAGCTATCGCCAGGAAAAAAATAAAAACATACCGCCTGTAGTGTGGTTTCATAGTGTGCAACATGTTCGTTTCGTTTTTAAAGTTATCGGACAAAATGACCCTGAAATATAGTCAAATTAATGAGTCTTCAAGTTTTGTAAATATCTTCAAAAGTTCACGTGCAGCAGCCTGCGCTGAATCTTTGATTAACGTATCAATCTTCTGCTGGTCAAGGTTGTGGCGTGCAATATAGAACAATGTTTTGCGCATAAACGGAGAACATAGCGTGTCCATATCTTCAGTATCAAGAAGTGCATACAGGTTTGCTGTATCCTGTACGGCTGCAGTTTGCAATTCTTTAAGCCCTTGGTGCAGGCTTGAAAATTTTCTGAAAAGGGATTGTGTATTAATTGTTGTGCTGTGCGATAGTTCATGGGATATAATCTCCTGCGGGCTTACAGAAGGCTTTTTCCACTTTTCAACCAGTGCCTGCAGTGGTGTAAATGTCGTATTGGCAATAACAGCACCGCCAGTGCTGGTGTTGTATACTGGTATTGGTACTCTTTTTGCTGAGTCCTCAAACCAGCTTCGGTACAAATCCAGAACAAAATCGGTGATAACTGTGCTTCCAGTATTGGATGGGACAAATTTTATTTTCCGCTTTCGGATGACATTCTGATTAATGGTATCAAGATTTTTAAAGCGGTTGATTGCAGGAAGCCAGTCATCATTATGATGGGTGCCCCGGCTGTGAATTTCCCTGCCTGTATAAGCTAAATCCTGACCCACAAGTACTATTGTGCTGCAACCCGCAGTGAGTAACAGGTCAAACGCACTGGTAGCAACGGAACCACCTGATTGAATATCACCAATCTGACCGGTAAACTTCTGAATCCATTCCATCAGTGGTGTTGATTCACGGTGTACACTGCCATCAGGTGCAGTGTAGTATTTTGCGGTTGTGCTAAAGATTTTCTTTTCAATTAATCGGGTTACTTTGGGGCTGCTGACAACATCAGCTAACAGCAGTGGCTTTTGTGCTATGCCAAGAAAATGTTTTATGCTGTGTGTTTGTGCATCAAGTGTCATAACTATATGGGGAATTATGCCATGTCGTTCCAGCACCTTATATGCAGTGTCAACACACACAATTAAAGCTTTGTCATAGGCTTGAGAAAGCGCATCTAAGCTGTGAATTAACGAAGGGCCAGCTGAAACAATGATACCGGGTATGCCTTTAAATTTGCCAAACAGAGACTTTACCGGCAGTGCCATATGCATCTGTTTTGCATTGAGTAGTATGTTTTTCACCCACAGTTCCTCAAATTCAAAGCGAGTCAAAAGGTCACTAATGCGGGAGCTTATCTGTTTATGAAGGCTTGCTATAAGACCATCATAAAATTCAGGATGTAACGAATACGATGGCCGGTGTACCAGCAGGGCAGTTCCCCTGAATGATCTGATATCAATTGATTCGAGTACTGAGGCAATCTCCTCTTCATTATTGACTACATACGCACATGTAAACACTTCAGGGATTTCCTGCTTAACCAGGTGTATAAGATTTTTATCTTTTTCAATAACTATGATAGAAAGTCCGGGGAATTTGTCTTTTATAGCCAGTACGTGATAGCCCAGTCCCAGCCCGCAAACGATAATGATTGAAGCACGTTTGGGATTACACTGGTCAGCAATGCGCTGAGCTTCTTTAACAGGGTCGTATGCTGAATGAATGCGGATTGTTTGCTGACCATTAGTATAGTGCAGTGTTTTGTGTCCACTTTTTGCTATGGTTATTGTAAAGTTTTCCATGAGATTTACTGAGCAATTTTGTTATAGGTATCCATGCAGAGTTTATGCAGTTTGTTGAACTCATCTTCTGTTTCTATTTTGAATTGTCGACATATTGCATCTTCACAATAGTAATAGAAATACTTCCGTGATTCAATCCCGCACAAAAGATTGGCTAAATAGGTAACAGCAACATGATCTTTATATTTGCTATCACATGACAATGGTGAATGGTGCCACTGTATTGCCTCAACCAGATATTGTGGGAATTGCCACTTGTGAGCAATAAGCTGTCCAATGCCTGAATGGCTTATGCCTATTGAAATTTCTTCCATTACGGTTGATGTACGAATTTTGCGGTCAGATACAAGGTCAGCTATCCAGTTAGTAAGCTCTAAATTAACCGAAAGAAGTACTATCTTGCCTAAATCATGGAGCAACCCACATAAAGAAACCTGCTCAATAATTGGGTTTAACCGGTATTGTGTGGCGATAGTTCGTGCATACGATGCTGTTTTATTGCAATGGTCCCATATCTGCTCAAATTTCTGGAAGCGCTCATCCAGTATTTTTCGAGCACTTATTGTAATAAGCAATGATTCAAGGTTTTTCAGACCAATGGTCATGACTGCTTCACTTAAGTTATCAATGCGTTTGCCAGGTACAAATCCAGCTGAATTTGCAAGCTTCAACACATCGGTAGTGAGTGCAGGGTCACGCATGATGGAAAAAGTAATGTCTTTGATTTCAACATCCTTTCTTCTGCATAGTTCCAGAAGCTGAATGATGTGGTCGGGGAAGGTAGGGATGCCGTCAATTTGTTCAAGTATCTGCTGTTTTATGGTTGTTGTAAGTTTTTCTGGTCGTAATTGATTGGGCAGGTTGAGTAACACCTGTGTTATTTTGCCATCCGTTCCTATTTTGTAATGTGATGGGTCAACGCCAGCATTTTTTAAGAGCAATATAACAAGGACTATTCCAAGCCCTGCCCCTTCAGTATCATCGTATACATCTTCATAGGCCTGGGTAAAGTCTAAATACTGCTTGGCTTTTTCAATACGTGTTTTGATACGTGCCAGTTCTACAGGATGAATGGGGGTTGGGTTGGTTATTGAAAATCGTATTCCATCATCCTGCTTTTTTATGGTTATAGTAACTTTCAAGTCGTTATTTTTTAAATCCTGTTCTAATGAGTCTAATTGGCCAACTATATCTTTTTTAAAGTTCTCTATACCTTTCTGATAACATTCCGGGTCATTAATATTTAAATTAATTTTTTTGAAATAAGCCCTTTTGGCATTTGCTTTGGTGGCATTAACGATTATTTCTCGTAATATAGTAATCATCATATCAAGCAGGAATATTTTATCCTGATTTGAAAGAATTTTAGCTAACAATGCATTCAATGTTTTTGATATATTTTCATTGGGATAATAAAATGAAAGACTTATCGGTTCATTTTGTTCAAACCGCTCTACAAGCTGAGATAAATTTAAAATAGCCATAGTATTCCTTATTGTAAGGATAATTCTTTATTATATACAATTATCGGAAAAATATACCATAAAGCAAAGCTAAATGCAATCAATTTATTTTTGGAATTAACATTAAGGTAAAAGAATTTATTTTTACCTTTTTAAACAAGAAATGCTCACTACGTGAACTGACAAAGATGCCGGGGATATATAATTCATCAATTTATGCTACTAAACATTTAAATGTGTTAGGATAATCACATTATTTTACTGATTCAAGCTGCATGGAAGAATACATATCCAGAAGCTTGTGCCATATGGGTTGTTGCAGCAGCTTTGGGTGGCGCTGAATGAAGTCCAGTGGAATATTGTCAATGTGTGCCGTATAGACTAATTTTGCAATTGATGATGGGCAGTACTCCCCAATATATATTTTTTCAAGGCAAAACTGTTTGCCTAACAATAGTGCATAGGCACAGCATTTAAAAGAAGCATCGGGTAACATCAGCGAAAGTTTAGTCACTGAATGATATTTAAGCTTTTGAACCAGTCCACTGTAATCGTGGTAACTGTTCAGGGCAGCGATACACTGTGCACTGCCATTTTCAGTTTGAGCTACATAGCAGGAACTATCGCTTTTATGATGTATAATGTGATCGGAAACGGGCTGATTATTGTAAACCATAACAGCAATCAGCAAAGAAAGAATAATTGCGTTTACAGGCTTTTTATACGCAAGGGGAATAAGCAACACTATCAGATATGTTACAAGGAGTAACGGTGAGCTGATATACATGGTGCCATGAAGCTGGTCAAAAAATTGAATACATGATATGATACATGTGTAAAGCTGATTGATGCAGTAAGCATATACATTCCCTGCACCTGCATATGCCATAACTGGAGTTAGTAAGCCGGCTATCATATACAGGCTGACAAGCGGTATAACGACAAGGTTGGCAATAAATGCAGTTACCGATAGTTCCTGAAAATGGTACATGCTTACCGGCATAGTACAAAGCTGGGCTGCAAAGGTTACTGCAAGCGGTACAGCAGCTTTGGAGAAATGTTTTAGCCCTTTGAGGTAACTGGTGTACAGTAGCAGTATACCTGCCGTTGCTAAAAATGATAACTGAAAGCCGGCGCTAAATAATTCATAAGGGTACAGACACAGGATGATGCAGGCAGTTATGCACAGGATGTTGATGCTGTGTTTTTGCACATTGAATACAATAGACAGGGCACCTGCTACACACATCAGTGAAGCACGCACTAGAGAAACCGGCTGATCTGAGATAAAAAGATAAGCGCATACACACAGTGTTGCAAAAACAATTGAAATATTCTTTGGAGCCGATAGTACCCTGCACAGTGCCATGATGCCAAAGATAATGATTCCAACATGAAGCCCACTTGCTGCCAGTACATGTAAAACACCTGCTTCCTTAAATTTGAACTGCACATGAGGATGAATATAATCCCTGTTGCCAAGGTACAATGCAGCAAAAAGCGATGCAGCATCGTTAGAATATGTTGTATACAAAATATGCTTAATATAGGTTTGGATTTTTTCTTGATACCGTATGGGGGCAAAAGTGTGCAATATGATTGCGTCCTGGTTTAAATAAAACACAGCACTTATCCCTTTTCTGGCTAAATATAGGTTATCCACATCTTCGTTGCTTCGTGTGGGATAGATAGTAGCGTTAAACGCTAACGTATCGCCTGTATGCAGCCGGTAATGTGTGTTGAATATACTGTATGCCGTAAAGGTACCACTTTTTCCTGTGCATTGCAGAATGGCTGTGGTGTTATAGCGTTTATACTCAGCATCAAGCACATGGGCGTAAAATATGCCTTTGTGTTTATGCATCGTGCTGGCACACTGTGAAATTGTGGAAACGATTGCATAAGAGGCAGCGCCAGTAATCCAGACGAAGGCAATGATGATTTTTACAGTAACTATCGCCCAATTATTTTTGTATGAATAGATATATGCATATGTGCACATTAATACAAACAAAATTGCAAGGATGTCAAACATATAGGTGAACGGGCTGCATGATATTCCCAGTATATACTGGTATGTGTGCAGTATTGCAGCAGACACCGCACACGTGGCTGCAATTGAGGGTACACCAAAGCGCACAATATGTTTATTATAATCGTCCCACCTTGTACACAACACCTACCGAAATTCCGCCTTCTATTTTTGTTGATGACTCGCCCATGCCAAAGCTGCCGTACTGGGCGTATATGTCTATTAACGTTTTTATTTCTGATGAAAGAGTAAAGAGTGAACAAAAAGAGATGTTTGCACCGGCACCACCGTTGTAATCAGCTGAAGCTGGTGGCAAATCTAAATAAAGCCCAAGACCTATGCCAGGCTGATACACATTGGAAAGCGGATAAAAATATTTTCCTTTGACTGTTGCAAGCGGATGCCCCACTGACAGGTCAGGTGTGCTATTGGATGAATACTGCATGTAGGTCAGTGAAAACTCGCCGGCAAACTGATGGACAAAAATTGTTGTAACAATACCACCACCGTAAACAGTACCTTTGCTTTTGACTTTTCCTTGCTGGTTATTAATCCAGCTCTCATAATTAATAGAATTGGTGCCACCCTGGGCAATGACTCCAATATATGTAAAGAACAATTCCTGAGCACACACCAATGTTGCTGGGAAAATAATATATGCTATAGTGATTGCAACGAGAAAAATTTTTTTATTATATTTTGCTTTCACCCATTTCCTCTGTCACTGGATGTTTAAAGGATTTTTAACAGCCTGTGCACTTGTTGGCGGCTTAAAGTCAAAGTACCCTGCCGGTATATTTTCCCCGGCAATCAGGTTTGATAATGTATAGCTGGTTGAATCACCCTGCTTGTCTTTTAAGATTAATTTTTTCAGTAAAAAATTTGCATCAGTCACTATGACTATTTCAGGATATGGCTTGTCAAAGCTTCTGAGTTTAATGGTGTATCCATTTGGTCCCTGTGAAGCCAGTAGTGCATTGTAGCCAGAAACAATGGCTGCTATGCCACCAGAATATCCTTCACCAACATCCTGCACCCCACAAACATTTGATGATTTATCATATACCCACAATTTCTTGCCGTTGGTAACTATTGTCTTACCACCGGGGGCAGTTAGGTTTATATAGAGCTTATCGGGGGCTTTGTATTTAAATGTCCCGGTATAAGTAAATCCGTTTGAAGTAGTCCAGGATATGGTGCCGCTTAATGTTGAGATGCTTCGCATCTTTTGCTGAAAACGCACAACCGCTTCTTCACCGGTCAGGGCAAATGCATATGCTGTCATTATCAACACTGTTAAACAAACTATTGCTTTTTTCATTTTTATCACCAACAATGGTAGTATTGTCTTTATTATATAGTACGCTTTAAATAAAAAAAATAAAAAAATTTTTTAACCCGGTAGGTGCAAATAGCCATTTTTCCCTATTTGAAATATTCCTCATTAACGCGCACAATGAATGGCAGATGGCGGTATTCATATGCAGCATCAATTCCATATCCTGCCACCCACACGTCAGGCACGGTAAAGCCAATGTAATCAATTTCAAGCTGCTTGCGAATATTCTGCACTTCACGAGATGGATTGTCAAGGCGTTTGTACAGCAAGCTGCATATTTTTAAACTTTTAGCATTGCGTTCATGCAGCAGATAATTTTTTAGCCACGACAGGGTGAATCCCTGGTCGGCTATATCTTCAACCAGTAGCAAATTGCGCCCTTCAATATGTTTGGGCGATAGCTCCAGTGTTACTGCCCGGTAATGTTCACCACTTGCTTTTATGGTTTTATCGTATACGCTGGTTTTTATGCAATGGATGCTTGCATTGATACCACCCTGTCGGAAGATTGCACGCGACAGATCAGATGTGAAGATAAATGAACCAGTTAATACCAGCAATATGTCTATATGCCGCGAGTGATTCAAATCGCGGACAATGTCCTGTGCAAGTGCACTGACCCTATTGTGAATGCACAGTTCGCTTATTAGCAGCGAATGGAGCTTTGGTTCATTTTTAATAAGCGACTGTATGCCTGATAACTGGTTTATTTCGGAACTATCGCACACACCTTCTACAGGTACATCAATAATGGTAGCATAATTAGAAACAGGAATTGCCATACTGCATCCTTACAAGATAATTTATATACGATACTATTTACTATAAAGATACATTGATGAACTGTTGCGACTCTCCTCGTTGAAAGAGGAGCTCACATTTATTCAATTACTAATTAATACATCTTTATTCAGAGATACATTATAATCGTGACATATTGGATGTGTTTAAATTGTTGTAAGATATAATAATAGTCAACTGTTTTATTGTAAATCGTAATACTTCTTTTACGAGTGCATAGTTAAAAGCAGGAGGATATGATTGGTTGTTGGTGAGATTTTATTAAGGCTCTGACCCCACCAGGGATGTTTAATTTTTGTCACACCCAGAGACCACAGAGATGGGGAGTGTGAGGCTCTGACCCCTTACAATAGTATCACCCCTGCGGGGTTAGTGTGATGATGTTATGAAAATACTATGCTCTGACCCCACTAAGGATCTTACGTATCATCCTATCCATTAAGGATCTGCCCCAAATCCCACTATCTCTCAAATAACTCTGCGTACTCTTCGTGATGCATTACTTTGTCTAGCGCAGGGATCGCAGAGAAGAGGAGAGTCTAAGCTCTGACCCCTTACAATTCGGGGTTTGCATGATGTTGTGATGGGGTTGTGAAGATAGTATGCTCTGACCCCATCGTTTGCAATTTTTTTAAAGTTTTTCATCAAAAAATACAAATTTTTTCCCAATTCCTTTTAATTTTTTCTGCTTCATGCGTTGTATAGAGTAAGAAATACCCTTTTTCACACAATATTTTACATCAATGGAGGAATACGTATGGCACGGAAATTGCGTGTACAGATGCCAGGGTTAACCT
>JBFLZD010000061.1 GCA_040756435.1 Spirochaetota bacterium
AAAATTATTAAGAAAATAAGGAGGCTATATGGAAAAAAGATGGTATAAATGGTATGACAAACAGGTACCCCATTCTATATATTATCCACCAGCGCCTTTAAAAGATTTCTTTAATTATTATGCTGAAAAACATCCCGACAAACCCTATTTAATAATTAATGACATTACACTACCTTATGGATTGTGCAATATTCTTGCTCGTAGGTTTGCAAATGTCTTATTGCGCATGGGGATTAAAAAAGGTGATCGATTAGCTATTATGGCTCCCAATGTGCCTCAATATATACTGGCTGAACAGGCATGCTTCAAGATTGGCGTCATTGTTGTTCCGGTAAATCCTCTTGCTACTGTGCCTGAAATAACACACCAGCTCAAAGACAGTGGAACTGAAACTATTGTTGTAATGGCTGCTTTTGCAAAAGGGCCAATAGAAATATTAAAAGAAAAAACCTCGCCACTTAAATATGTTATCACATTTCAGATTAAAAGCATGCAAGTTGAGGTGGAAAAAGGAAATGGTATTTATGATATGGATGCACTTGTTGCAGATTCATCAGATGAAGAACCTGATGTAAAAGTAACATGGAGCGATACTGCGCTTTTACAATATACAGGTGGTACAACTGGTGTTTCAAAGGGCTGTAAATTGTCCAACTACAATCTTGTTGCTATAGCATATCAGGATGTGTGCTGGTTTGCACCTCTTTTCAAGCAAGGTGAGTTGCGTACGTTAGCGGCTATTCCTGTGTATCATATTTTTGGATTTAATTGCAACATTAATGTTAATCTGGTTAATGGTGGGGCCATTATTCTTGTACCACAACCAACAACTGATAATATCTTAGAAGCAATTAATAAGCATGAACCCAACTTTTTTGCTGCAGTTCCTACTATGATAATTGGATTAAATCAACATCCGGATACACCAAAATCTAAGATACGGTCTATTAGAGGAATGATATCAGGATCTTCACCTCTTGCAGTTGAAGCCATGAAGAAGTTTGAAGAGTTATCTGGTGCAAAAATCATTGAAGGCTATGGATTGTCAGAAACCTCTAATGTGTTAACCTGTAATCCACTCTTTACACAAAGAAAACCCGGTAGCGTAGGCCTGCCATGGCCGGATAATGATATAAAAATTGTTGATCTGGATACAGGGACTAAAGAATTGCCAGCAGGTGAAGCTGGTGAACTGATTGCAAAAGGTCCTACAATTATGTCAGAATACTGGCAGAATGAAAAAGAAACAGCAATAGCCCTTAGAGATGGGTGGCTCTATACTGGTGATATTGCCTATATGGATGAAGATGGATATATTTTTATTGTTGATCGTAAAAAAGATATGATTCTATCCAGTGGTTTTAATGTATATCCTCGTGAGATAGATGAAGTCATGTACACTCATCCAAAAGTTCTTAGGGCTTGTGCAGTCGGTATCCCTGATGAAAAGCGTGGAGAATCAGTGAAGTTGTTCATTGTAACCAAACCTGGAGAGACAATGACTGAAAATGAAGCAATTGAGTACTGTAAGGAACGGTTATCCCCATATAAAGTTCCCAAATGTGTTGAATTTATTGATGAACTGCCACTTACAGCAATAGGAAAACCTGACCGAAAGGTGCTCAAACAGCGGGAATTAGAGAAATTAAAAAGTTAATATTTAAATAATTTCATCATAAATTGCTTAAAACTTTTTTTGGATTAATCAATAGTGCTCCCCTCTGAGGGGGCACTGTTTATTTTTATATATAAGTTGATTTTCAGAAATCAAAAGTAGAAATAATTCTACTATTCAATTACTCCGCACATTATCTCTAAGTATCCAAGGTCACCTTTTACTGAAATGGGTTCATCAGTCTCAGGGTTATAGTTTAAGGGAGATCTTTGTTTTATTAGCACTTTGATAGGTCCATTTTCATACGCTGATTGTATCTCGGTTATATTTTGCTGTGACACAGTAAATTCCCTTGATGCTAAAAACTCAATAACCTTTTTTTGTGTGTTTGATAGATCTGTGTAATCATCTGTTGTTAATGGTATTGTTGCTTTTAACAACTTACCTTTCAGTTTTTTTTCACCAATACCCTCAAAATTCCAGGTAAAGGTTGTATCAACAGGTTTTGAAAAATTAATTCCTTCTATAGCGCCAAGCAACGTAATGAGTTCATCAATTTTTTGCGCAACTGTTTTTAAACGCTGGTACTGTTGTTTTGCACCGTTAAATGATAAAATCCCATTATCAATTTTTACATCTTTAAAGACCACAGTTTCACCTGAGCTTAATGTAAGTATAATATCCTTTCCCTTTATAGACCATGTGCCATCGGTGAAAAGCCTCCCGCCTAACAATGCAGAAAATCTTCTCTCGTTATTATCCACTGAAAAGCTTATCTCTTGATAGTCACCTTAAATTGCTTCCCAATCACCCAGAATGTCTTTTTCATTAATGGCGCTTTTTGTACATCCTGTCATAACTAAAGAAATGATCAAAATACAGTAACTTAAAACGATAATAATTTTATTCATTGTTTACCTCCTTTATGTTTTGCCATATCAACCAGTGAAAGATACCGCTGACGTAGGCCTGTATTGTTAATATACATCCATGCAATGTATTTTGATGATGACTCAATCATAACATCAGCGTTGTTTTTTAGCAATAACTCCATTGTATGTACTGCGTTCCCAAACACTGCGTACATCAGCGGTGTACAGCCATGATTATCGCGGGCATTGATATGGCAGTTTTTTGCAAGTAACAGTGAAGCAATCTCAACATTATCAGTATATGCAGCAATCATAAGAAGCGTTGTGCCGGCTGCATCTCTGAAGTTGCAATCTAAGAGCTGGTTAATAAAATTTTTTGCTTCACTATTGTTTTTAGTATAGATAGCTATTGGTAAATTCCCATTGTTGTTTGATTTTCCATATTGTGCTTCCAACCAGAAACGAGTTTGCCATCTATCTCTGTAGGAAGCATATTCCATCTGCTGGTAACTTTCAAGCTCAGAATATTTTTTTTCAATAGCAACGGCTATGTTCATAAGCTCTTTTGAAGAACACTCGGCTGCTAATGTATTAAAAGCTTCTTCTTTAAAGTAACTATCGCCCAGACCTTCTATAAATGTTTGTATAAGCTCTTTTTTTGACGGTGAGCAATAAGTCAATGGAGATGGCACACCCCATTGTGATAATGGGATGCAATCAACATAATACAACACCTGTGTGGTGGAGAGCACATCATTTTTAGTATTGTGAAATTTATTGCTGATAATTTCCTTTTCATTGTCAGAGATTTTTTGAAAGGTACTATCGCCAATACTAAATGAAACAATTTCGTGAATTCTTTGTTTGCCATCCCAACCATAGGGGAACATTGCATAGAGCACAGTGCCCACTTTAAGCCATTGTGTACTGGCAATATCGGGGATTTGAGGTAGCTCTAATGCAGAAATTTTTACCAGCGATTCATCCGTAATAGAATATTTATAGAGTAATAGCTGATGCACATATATATCACCCGGACTGTACATATACATGGGGATGATCTCTTTGCTAGGCTTGCTTAGCACATATTCACACAAAAAAATAAATTGTATTATTGAGTTTGTATCCTGGTGAAACGCTTAGCTTTGTATTTACTCTGCAACAACATCCACAAATGTAAAATGAACGGCATCTACCAGTCCGCGGTTACTCAACCTGAGCTGGGGTATTACCGGAAGCCCTAAGAGTGCCATGGTCATAAAAGGTGACACCAGTGTACATCCTAACTCTTTCCAGGCTTTTTCTAAGTTTGCAACCTTTTTTTGTACCACATCAACTGGCTCATCCGTTAACAAACCTGCAACAGGAAGTTCAACAAGTGCAAGTACTTTTCCATGGGCAACAGCAATCATCCCACCACCTGCTTGTATCAGCTCATTGCCAGCAAAAGCCATATCATCTTCATTGGTGCCCACAATCAAAAGGTTATGGGAATCGTGTGCAACGGTTGAAGCAACAGCTCCTTTTGTAAAACCAAACCCTTTAACAAAGCCAATGCCTTTTGTTCCGGTGGCCTTATGTCTTTCAAAAAGGGCAGCTTTTGCAATATCTTTTGTTGCATCCGGTGCTATGTTGCCATTGATAACAGGTACGGTTTCAACTACCTGTTGCGTTAGTACGCTTGCTTCCTGTATTTTAATAACACGAACGTTTACCTGCTTCTTGTCGCTTTTCAAAATAAAATCGTCTTTTGTTAATGTCTTCCCAACATTCACCGTGTTTTTTGACCAATCAGGATATGTTACCTTTTTGGCTGGCGTAAGTATTTTGCCATCTTTTGCAACAAGCTTACCACCAATAATGACAGCTTTTACGGTTACCTTGTAGAGGTCAGAAAGAAGTACTATATCAGCCACCTTTGATGGCGATACGCTGCCAAAATCCTTGCTCATCATAAAGCATTCAGCAGTATTTAAGGTAACCATTTCAATGGCGGTGACTGGGTCAACACCTTCTTCAATGGCTCGTTTCAGTATATGATCCAAATGTCCCAATTGGATGAGAGTGTGCGGATGTGTGTCGTCACTGACAAGAATGGCAAAGCGGCTATTAATTTTGTGATGGGTAATGGCTTTTATAACTTCTTTTAAGTCGTGCCAGGCAGAGCCTTCACGAATCTTTGCATACATACCAAGACGCATCTTTGCAAGGGCATCTTCAGCACGCACTGATTCATGACATGAGCGTACACCGCTGGCAACATATGCATTGAGCATAGCGCCCGTGTCGGGAAGGGCAAAGTGACCGGTAACAGGTTTTCCTGCTTGTAATGTAACTTCTATTTCTTTGTGTACTTCAGGAACGCTGTTAAAAACACCAGGGAAATTCATTAGCTCACCCAGCCCGGCAATGCCATCCCACTGCATGGCCTGTGCAATTTCACGTGCGCCAATCACTGCCCCTGCATCTTCCAATCCCGGTGCAGAAGGTACACAAGAAGGAACGGTTGCATATACACGCAGGGGCACATCTTTTGCTTCATCAAGCATAAGCTTAACACCTTTAAGCCCCAATACATTGGCTATCTCATGGGGGTCCATAAAGATTGCCGTAGTACCATGTGGCACCACCGCATTACTGTACTGACTTACGGTGAGCATGCTGCTTTCAACGTGGATATGGCCATCCATGAAACCCGGTGCAATAAAATGGCCTGTTGCATCAATTATCTCAGTTGATCCCCCAATACAATGCTTTGCATCGCCCACAAGTGCAATGCGTCCTTTATACATTGCTACGTCAACATGTTCCTGTAATTCTTTGGTATTGACATTTACCAGTGTCCCGTTTTTGATCACCATATCAGCTTTTCGGCGACCCATAGCCACATCAGCTAATTCCATGGTTATGTTTTCTAATGGTATAAAGTCCATACTGTGCCCCTTTGAAAAGTATTGACCATTTTTTGAAGTAGCTTAAATTATATAATCATACATTCACTAAATATGTATGCTGCAACAATTCTATCAAATCCTTTCAAAAGCTTTTGTAATTGTTTCGTCAGAAGGCTTTTTTGTAAACAGGCTAACAAGTGGAACAACAACAAAAGGTGCAAGCATCCCAGCGCTTGAAGCTATAGGTGATAGGTTTGCACCTAAATAGAAAAATAGGCCTATTGACGTTACCAGTCCTGTAATCATACCTGCATAGACTCCTGCAAGCGTTGTGCGCTTCCAGAAAAGCCCGTACAGGTACGGTGCCATAAATGCTCCTGCCACGGCTCCCCATGATAGCGACATCAACGTAATGATAATGGCAAATTCATATCGTGCAATGAAATATGAGATAATAATAAAAAGAGCACTCAAAAAGCGCATCATTGCCACAGAGTTTTCTTTTGAAATTTGCGGATTAACATGCCCTTTGTACAGGTCAATGGCAATAGCAGACGATGATACCAAAACCAGCGAAGAAAGTGTGGACATGGATGCTGATAATATTAACAGTAGTATAACTGCCATAAGTGGTTCGGGCAAATTTTGTGTCAAAAGGTCAGGGATGAGCCTGTCAAATGCAGGCTTGCCATCAATTGCCGGAACAGCATCATAAAATATGTGCGATAGTGACCCGGTATAATAGGCACTAACGCCAATAATGGTTGCAAATATACCGGTGACTATTGCCGCTTTTTTTATTAAATCTTCACTTTTAATGGCGTAGAATTTCTGCACCATCTGCGGCATGCCCCAGACTCCAAACGATGTCATGAAAATGAGAGCACCAAGCAGTAAGTATCCAGGATGCTTGTCAGCTGGTATGTGTAGTGGGTATTTCTGGGCAACCAGTGCAATGCTTTGTGCTATACCACCACTTTTTGCTGAAAGCACTAACACCATAGTGATAGCTCCGGCAATCATAATGATTCCCTGTATAAAATCGGTTAAGGTAATGGCAAAGTACCCCCCTAAAACCAGGTAAATACCGGTAATGCCTATCATGATGATTAGTGCTAAGTCATACGAGATATGGAAATTAACTTCAAAGAGATGTCCTAAACCTTTAAATACTGATGCAGAATAGGGAAGTAAAAAAATAAAAATGATAATTGCAGCAAACATCTTGATGTATGTTCCATTGAAACGTTCCATTAAAAATTCGGGCATTGTCATGACATCTAAATTTTGTGTCATAATGCGTGTACGTCTACCCAAAATAAGCCATGCAATCAATGAGCCAAAAAGAGCATTTCCCACACCAATCCAGATAGCATCAAGCCCAAAAACCCACCCCAATTTGCCGGCAAAACCAATAAACAATACTGCCGAAAAATATGATGTGCCATAGGCCAGCGCCGATACCCATGCGCCAATAGTTCTTCCCCCTAAAAAGAAGTCCCCCAGGGTGGAAGTTTTGCGCATGCCCCAGACTCCAATAAAAACCATTAACACTAAAAAGATGGTAAGTAAAGAAATTGACCACATTGCCAGTTCTCCTTTTATATATAGAATGTAACGACATACACCACAATTTAGGATTGCTATCGTATTACAACAAAAGGAATGTAGGTATTTTTATATGTTACAATGGGATGTCAATGATAAAAAATCTTGTGGTAGTAAAACAAAAGGCGCCTTTTTTAAAGCGCCTTTTGTTTTCTTTCATTATTCATTCATTGTATACTGGCCTTTTAATGCATATACGTGGTTATTCCACACTTTGTTGAAGTTTTCATCATCAAGGACAGGTTTTTTGATCATCTTCAATATTAACTCATTTTGTTTGTCGGTGTTCTTTTGGCCAGTGTAAAGACGTGTTGCATAGGCTGAAAAATCGCTTACAATAAATTTGAAGATTTCATCAATTATCTCATCTTCAACATTGTAAATCTTCTTGTTTTCACAGATAAGCTGTGTGTACGGTATAAGCGTGAAAAGCTCGCCAACTGTCAGCATGTAATCAATATTCTTGGTCTGCTTTTCATCGGGTGTTCCCTTAACAAGGAAATTTTTAAAAGCTTCTATCTGTTCCATGAATACTTCTAAATTTTTACTCTTGATACCTTCATACGCTTTGCGGTAATCATGGAACTGTATGGAGCCCAATCCTTTTGTTGGTCCCTGGTTGAAAAGGAAGCTGTCATTGGATGGGTCATCGCGCCGTGGCACTTCAGGGTAGTCTTTTGGTTTGAACATGAAGTTTTGTAAAAACTTTACAACCAGTGCCATGTTAACATGGGTGGTTCCCTCTAATTTAGGTAGCATGCCAATATCCCGAATTGCCATTTCAAAGTATGTTTCCTGTTCAAAGCCGCGTGCTGCAATTACCTCATGCAACAGCCCAATAACCTTTTCACCTTCCATGGTAACTTTCATTTTCTGGATAGGATTGTATAGCAAATACCGGCGGTCATTTTCATTGGCGCTGCGCATGTAATCACAGGCCCGTAATGCAAAAAGCTTCATGGCTACAAGCCGTGCGTAAGCCTCGGTAAAAATCTTTTTCACATGGGGAAAATCAGTTACGTACATATTGTAAAGATTACGGTTTGCGGCGTGGTCTATAGCTTCATAGAAAGCATGTTCACAGATGCCAATGGAGGCCCAGCCCAATTCGTACTTGCCAACATTGACCGTATTGAGTGACGAATCCCATGCATGATTGCCTCGTGACAGGATATCTGCTTCGGTTATGGGATAGTCATGGAGAGCAAACTCTGCAACATACGCCTGACGAACACCAGAAGTACTTATCTTTTTAACGCATTCATAGTTGGGATGTTTGGTATCAACAACAAAGAATACATATTCACCGGTGTCAGCCATTTTACCAAAAACTGAAATGAGCGCTGCTGCATTACCATTACCAATGTAATACTTATCACCTCGAGCTAAGTATGTACCATCACCTTTTGGGTAGAGCATCATGTCGGTGCTGTAGATATCAGCGCCATGCTCTTTTTCGGAAAGGCCAAAACCAAAGATGCCACCATCTTTTAACAGTTTTGCAGCTTTGTGCTTTACCTCTTCATTTTGTCCCATCCAGATTGGGCCTAAACCTAAAATGGTAACCTGCCAGGTGTACCAGTAGCACAGGCCATAAAAACCTAAGATTTCATTAAACTCTTCAATTCGCCACATGTCCCAGCGACTATCGGGATCACCATATCCTGATGGAGTCAGCAATGTGGCAAAGGCCTGTTCTTTCTTGATGAATTCAAGAAAATCATCATACCATACTGCTGCTTGATCATCTTCCTTAATCTTTTTTAAACCTTTTTTTTCAAAAAACTCAATGGTTTTGAGCATTAAGTTTTTTGTTTTTTCATCAGCATGATGACGATTGTACTTTTTTGGATTAAATAACATTGTTCCCCCTATTCACCTGTAATATATAAGGGAACTTCTAAAAAAATATTTTTTAGGATGTTCCCTTGTGTGCACAATATATATGATAAAACAGCTTTCTATCATATAAATAATTTTGGTCGAAAGCCGTTTTTTTAATGTGCCCATAATACAAATTGGTATATACTTGAAAGTATTATTATTGTATAGTATAGCACTACAGTATATATATTGGTCAACAAAAATAGTATGTTTTTTCCAGTAATAATTCCTTAAAAAAATTTTAATGAATAAAGTGTACACCCCCATCGCCTTCGGCGTTGGAGTGCACATTATTTTATATTTTGTTCAATTTTCCACATTTATGAATAATTGATGTATTTTTTTATTATAATATAGTCAGTTATCTTTTCTTTTTACAAAGTTCAAAAGTGAATTAATCGGGGAAATAATAAAAAATGGAAATATTGCTTTACAAAATAATTATTATATGCTAAAATGCAAAATAATTTTACAAAAAGAGTTTTTTTATGATCAAAGTTTATACAAATTCATCATACAGTGGATATCTTTTCAAGGATCATGAACAGTATTTTTTTGAGTATTCTCCAGAATCCTTGCACCAAATTTCTCTCGTTATGCCTCCAACAAAAAGGATTTATTTACGAAAGCATTATTTACATCCTTTCTTTGAAATGTACCTTCCTGAAGGATATCTCTATGAGTTGTTCAAACAATTATTAACCAAAGAATATGGCAAAATTGATGATTACTTATTATTTGAATACCTTGCACCTAATATTAGTGGTAGAGTTACTTTTAAAACAGAAAGCAACGTACTACCGTGTGATACATGTCCTTCATTAGATGAGCTAATTATGTATGATTCAGAGGACAGTTTTATACAACTTCTCAAACGTTTTATGAATAAAAATGCAGTTGCAGGGGTACAGCCAAAAACAATAGCGATAGTGACTGATAAAGTACAGCTTGATAGCCGGGAATATATAATTAAAACCTGGGGACAGGAGTTTCCGTATTTAGCAGAAAATGAATATTTTTCAATGCAAGCACTACAAAAAGCTGGTGTTGTAATTCCCAATTTGTACCTATCAGCAAACAGACGCTTTCTTATAGTGGAAAAATTTACCAATGAAACACAAGGACATGCTTATGGTTTTGAAGAAGTACTGGGCATTATTGGGAAAAATAGGATACATAAATATGATGGAAGCTATGAGCAGGTTGCAAAAGTTATATTTCAAGCAACAAGTAACGATAATTTTTCCATGATTCAATTATATAAAATGATAGTACTGAATTTTATATTGAAAAATGGCGATGCTCATCTCAGAAATTTTGGCGTATTGTATGAACCTGATATGACAAAAATACGTGTATCACCCGCATATGATGTAGTAACAACAGTTGTGTATATGTATAAAGATAAACCAGCACTGACATTGTTTGGAAGAAAGGTATGGGCGGGACTGGATGAATTAAAAAAATTTGGGCAGAAGTTTTTATTTTTATCTGAAAAGGAATGCAAGATGATTATTGAGGAGTGCAGGGCATCTGTGAAAGATACTATAACTGAAATAAAGGAATACATTTTTAAGAACAAATCGTTTGCACAAATGGGGAAAAGAATGATCGATGTGTGGGAATTTTCTTTAACACAAACCGAAACTATAAAGGAGATGCCTGGTGACATTATACGAAATTGGGAATGAGATAAGAAAGATTAGGAAACAAAAGAATATGACTCAGGAAATGCTGTGCAAAATTGGGGGTATAAGCAGACCAACATTGTCAAAAATTGAACAGGGACAATTTGGCACTGTGAGTGTCAGAGCACTTGATAAAATTCTAATGGCTATGGGGTATGAGCTATCCTTACAGCCCAGAAATATTGTTGGCCTGCCCCCTTTGCAAGATGATTAAATGGGGGTGTCCCCAAAGACATCTCTTTACAATGACTTTTGCCCCTTCCGTCATTGCGAGGCACGCAATGACGAAGCAATCCCATAGTTGCGAGCGCCGCAGGCGCATGGCAATCTTGTCTTGTCCAATTGAGATTGCCACACTCCGACATGTGGTTGCTGAGTCTGTCGAAGAATGGGCACTGAGTCCCGCCAAAGTACGGTTTCTGAACTCTTAGAAGCACTCAGTGCAAGCGCTACGCTCGCAATGACTTTGCATTTGCGTCATTGAGATTCCCACTGTTTGTTTTAGGAGACCATCATCAAACATCTGTAAACCATCGATATGATTAAACGAAAAATAGAAAAAATTCTTAAAGAACTTGTAAAACAATCCCCGGTTGTCACTATAACAGGACCGCGGCAAAGCGGGAAAACAACATTATACAGGCATGTTTTTAAAGATAAAGAATATGTCAATCTTGAGGCACCGGACATCAGACGTTTTGCCATTGAAGATCCACGTTTACGTTATGCCCTTTAAAAACATTCCTGAATTGTTGCACTGTATAGATAAAAAATAAAAGAAAGATGTTGTTGACCTGGCGGTACATTATTGTCATCATGAACCAGATGAAAACTATTAGCCTGGGATGGTTGTTTTTATGATTTATAAATCAAGAGAAAATGACATAACCAAAATAATTCAGACATCATCGTAAGCTGATAGAGTTAGATGTATATAATTACTGGTTATGAAGATGATTATGTGACCATGAGGAAATAGATATGAATTGTCCTTTATGCAAAGGAGATATAAAAAATAGGTTTACTTGTGTATTGATTCAGAGAAATGAATACACTATTGCGATTAGCAACGCACCGGCAGTAGTGTGTGGCAATGTGGTGATAAATTTATAGATATTAATAGCAGCAGAAAAATTGAGCAGTTACTGAAAAGGGTAAAGTCTGAAGGTGTAAAAACGGGGCTTAATGATTTTTCTAAAGCTGAGTGAAGAGGGTAAATTTTTTATAACTTGTTTAAGGTGAATATATGAAACGAGCACTCATTACAGGCATTACCGGTCAGGATGGTGCATATTTGGCAGAGTTGCTTTTGCAAAAGGGATATACCGTTATTGGTGGATTCAGGCGGCTCAGCACGCCGAATTTCTGGAGACTTGAGGAACTGGGTATTCTTGATAAGATTATCATGGTAGAGATAGACATGCTTGATGCCGGCAACCTGGTGCGCGTAATAGAAAAATATAAGCCCGATGAAGTCTATAACCTGGCAGCGCAGAGCTTTGTGGCACACTCATTTGCAAACCCTGTACTCACCGGTAACGTCACCGGCCTTGGTGTAACCAATATCCTTGAAGCAATCCGTATTGTAAATAAAGACATAAAGTTTTATCAGGCATCAACATCCGAGCTTTTTGGCAAAGCGCAGGAAACGCCGCAAAAAGAAACAACGCCGTTTTATCCCCGTAGCCCCTATGCTGTGGCAAAGCTGTATGGGCATTGGATGACAATAAACTATCGCGAAGCCTACGGCATCTTTGCTTCCACGGGAATTCTTTTCAACCATGAGTCACCATTACGGGGCATAGAGTTTGTGACGCGAAAGATCACGGATGCTATCGCCAAAATATACTGTGGGAAGCAGGATTACTTTGAAATAGGCAATTTAGATGCAAAGCGCGACTGGGGGTATGCAAAAGAATTTGTTGATGGCATGTGGCGTATTTTGCAAGCACCAAGCCCTGATAATTATGTGCTTGCTACTGGTGAAACACACTCGGTACGCGAATGGGTTGAGGTGTGTTTTACCTATATTGGGAAAACTATTGTGTGGGAAGGCACGGGCGTGGATGAAGCTGGCAAAGACTCAAAAAGCGGTAAAACACTGGTAAAGGTTAATCCTGAGTTTTTCCGCCCAGCTGAGGTGGATTACCTGGTGGGCGATGCAACAAAGGCAAAGAAAGAGTTGGGCTGGGAGCCAAAGGTAAAGTTTGCAGAGCTTGCACAAATTATGCTTAAGCGCGATATAGAACGAAATAGCTAAATGACTATTTTCCACTCAAATTGAAAATAGTCTTGACTTTTTCCCAGTTTATTGTAAAAAAGTCATTATGATTAAAAGAAATATACAAAGCTTTTCGTTAGCAGTTTTATCTGAATACAATAAAATGTTATTTATAAGTGGTCCACGGCAAAGCGGTAAAACAACTTTTGCAAAACATTTATTGGAAAACTATTACGGATTGTATACCAACTGGGACGTGGTTACTGATCAGAAGCGTATTATTAATGATCCGTACTTTTTTCAGAATGAAAACAGGGATCCAAACAGTAAATTCCTGATTATTTTTGATGAGATTCATAAATACAAAAAGTGGAAGAATTATATAAAAGGGTGTTATGACGCATTCAACAGTGAATTTAATTTTATCATTAATGGTAGTGGGAGGTTGGATCTTTTTAAAAAAGGTGGCGATAGTTTATTTGGAAGGTATTTTGCAATAAAATTATTCCCGTTTACTTTAGGTGAATTGGTATATCCTGAGATAGATTTTGGCAGGTTCAATGAAGGTTTGCAGCAGGGTTTTAGTAGCAACGATTGTTATGCTATCTATCAACGGTTATTTTCATATTCTGGATTTCCTGAACCATATATAAAAAGAAGTGATAGTTTTTATACTATATGGAGTAACGAAAGAAAAAAGACGCTTATACGTGAAGATATACGTAATGCGTATGCTGTAAAAGATATATCAAATATTGAAATATTAGCAGCATTGCTCCCATCAAAGGTGGGATCTCCCCTATCAATAAATTCATTGCGGGAAGATGTAGATGCTGCATTTGATTCAGTAAAAAAATGGCTCTTGATATTGGAACAGTTTTATTATGTTTTTTTTATACGTCCATATTCAAAGAATGTAGCGCGTTCAATAAAAAAAGAGCCAAAAGTGTATGTCTATGATTGGGTGGAAATAGACGATGATGCAGCACGATTTGAAAATATTGTAGCGTTTCATCTGTTTAAAACGGTGAATTTATGGAATGATACAGGAAAAGGTAGATTTGATCTGTATTATTTACGCGATAAAGATGGAAGGGAAGTTGATTTTCTTGTAACAAACAATAACAGGCCTTTTTTCATGGTTGAGTGTAAATATGCTGATGAAGAAATATCAAAAAATCTGCTCTATTTTCAGGCTAAAACAAAAACACCATACGCAATACAGATAGTGCATAAAAAAGATACAATGAAGAAGCTACAACATAATGCAATGGTTCAATATGTTATTTCCGCCGACAGATTTTTGCAATACCTTTGCTAATAATCAGTAAAAAAATGGAATTACTAAATCCAAAATTGCAGCAAAAATGGAATTGACAATTCCATAAATTGGTGTTACTATGCCACTATGATATTTATAGAGCGTTTTATACAACCTCCTACAACCAGTTTTTTTCTTTTTGGTCCTCGTGGAACAGGTAAGTCGCTGTGGATAAAGAATACGTTTGCAAATTCTTTATACATAGATCTTCTTGACCCGGAATATTTCAGGATTTTTACAGCATATCCAGAGCGAATAAAAGAATTAATGAATGCTCAACCACAAAAAAAAGATATTATTATAGATGAAATACAAAAAGTATCATCTCTTTTACCATTTGTTCATTCGTTAATTGAAGAGAAAAAAGGATACCGTTTTATATTAACCGGTTCAAGTTCACGGAAGCTTAGGCGCAGTGGGGTTGATTTGCTTGCTGGTAGAGCACTCAATTATACCATGCATCCTTTTTTGCCAGCTGAATTAGGAGATCATTTTGTATTGGAAAAAACATTACAATATGGTTTGGTACCGCTTGTTTATTTTTCTGAAAATCCTGAGCAAACTTTAGCTGCATATGTATTGCTTTATATAAAAGAGGAAATACAGGCCGAAGCATTTATACGGAATATTCCCGCTTTTACACGTTTTTTAGAAGCATTGAGTTTTTCACATGCTCAGGTGTTAAATGTAAGCCAGGTAGCTCGTGAATGTATGGTTGAGCGCAAAACAGTAGAAGGGTATTTAAAGGTTCTGGAAGATCTTCTATTGTGTTTTGCAGTTCCAATTTTTTCAAAAAGGGCAAAGCGCAAATTAATTAGCCATACAAAGATATATTATTTTGATACCGGTGTTTTTAAACATTTACGACCAAAGGGTCCACTTGATAAACCGGAAGAAATTGAAGGGCAGGCACTTGAAGGGCTTGTGGCGCAATCTTTGCGTGCATGGATACAGTATAGAAACAAGGGAAATGAGCTCTATTATTGGCGTACAGTTTCAGGACTTGAGGTTGATTTTATAGTATACGGCCAGGAAGGGTTATTTGCTATTGAGGTGAAAAATGCAACAACCATACATCCAAGCGATTTGAAAGGGTTGCGGGCTTTTCAAGATGATTATCCAGAGGCTCAGTGTGCATTAATATATAGAGGCAAACAAAGGCTAAAAAAGGATACTATTATATGCATCCCGCTGGAAGAGTTTCTTTTATCACTTCATCCAGCTAAATTAATGATTGAAATTTTATAACGATGTGTTGTGTGCTGATATGAATAGATTTTAACAAATAAAAAATTATTTTAAGGATTATACAATAACCTCTGACGAAGTTAAAGCGATAGCCGAGAGTGATTCAAAGGAGGAAAAAAATTATTTTAAAAAAATATTGTACAATTCAAGCGATACGCTGGCTGATATGATGATTTTCAAACAGAAAGAATGAGTGATAAGTGATTAGTGATAAGTGATGGGTGAAGAGTGATAGGTGAAGTGATGGTTATTAAAGATCTGGATGTGTGGAAGGAGTCAGTTAAACTTGAGAAAAAAGTGTATAAAAGACTAATGTCATGTTTTTTGTTTGTTTGGCGATAGTTACTGTGAAAAACCTGGGCAGGGAAATCCCCTGAAACTGAGAGGACGAAGCTGTCCATTTGTCACCGCAAGTGGCGTAAGCCCCGTGGCGGTCTCTTGTTGCCGTAATGTCATTGCGAACGAAGTGCTTGCACTGAGTGCTTCGACGAGCTCAGCAACCACTTGTCGAAGGGAAGCAATCCCAATACCACGAAAGGCGAGATTGCTTCGTCGCTGGCGCTCCTCGCAATGACAGGGTTGCATTACTATAAATCAAAGAATGAAAAATTTAATTGTAAAATCTATGACTTAAAAATATACTATTCTACATAGAGATTTAATTGATGGGGGAGGGCCTGTGAAAAAACTACCCATAGGCATACAGAGTTTTGAAAAGAAAACAATAGGTTATAATTATTTACACAAAAAATATAATTGGAGGTGAAAAATGTTAATACATACTTTTACAGCAGTAATTCATAAAGAAGATGATATTTATGTTGCTGAGTGTCCAGAAGTTGGAACTGTAAGTCAAGGATATACAATTGATGAAGCAATTGCAAATTTAAAAGAAGCTACCGAGTTATATCTTGAAGAATTTCATATAAGAGATTTCCCGAAAACTCTTTTAACTACCTTTGAGGCAGCTATTGATGCATAAGCTAAAAAGAATTTCTGGTGAAGAAACAATAAAAAGATTAGAAAGATTTGGATTTCAACGAGTGCGTCAACGAGGTAGCCATGTTGTTTTGAAAAAGCAAACATTGGAAGGCGAAATTGGTTGTGTTGTTCCATTACATAAAGAATTAGCAATTGGAACTCTGCGCGGTATTTTGAAACAGGCAAAGCTAACAGTGGAAGAATTTATGAAGGATAGTAGTTAATATATCAGTAAACGTAAGGTATTAGATTGCGTACATATTTGTAAAGTTCTATAGATAGAGTTTAGCAAAGAGCAAAAGGATTTGGTGAGCTTCGAATACAAGCGTGATGGGTGATGTGTGATGGGTGATGTGTGATGGGTGATGAGTGATGGGTGAAGGGTGATGAGATTGCCACGCACCTGCGGTGTTTGCAAATGATAGGTTGCATTAGTTAATTACCGCGGGAGTGCTTTCAAAGGAGAAAAAAGCTTAATGGAAAAAATAAAAAGACACTTATTACAGTTAGAACAAAAGCAGAAGATATACAATGTGCTACGGAATGAATTGCAATATAATTCAAATGTTCTTTTTGCGTATGTACATGGTACTTTTCTTTGCAATTGCCCTTTCAATGATATTGATGTAGCAATTTATGTAGAAACTATACCAGATTCGGTGCTGCAATACGAGCTACAAATGGAATACATATTAATGGAAGCTATTGGGTTATATCAAGTGGATGTAAGGATTTTAAACAAGGCGCCGTTGGTTTTTAAATATGGAGTTATAAAAAATGGAATGCTTTTGTTGTCTAAAGATGAAGAAAAAAGAAACTGCTTCAAGGAAGAAACTATACGTGATTATCTGGATTTTTTGCCTTATATAAAAAGGTACAGAAAAGAGGTTCTGTGTGTTACTATATAATGAAGAAAAAGTAGCAAAAATATTTTCAGAAATTAATGCTGCTCTAAAACTTCTTGAAGATTTAAAAGCTCTTTCGCTTGAGCAGTTTAAAAAGGATGCACATAAAATAGCCAGTGCAAAATATAATTTTATTGTTGCAATAGAGGGAATGATTGATCTGTGTAATCATGTAATCACAAAAAATAATTTTAGAGAGCCTAATGATTACGCTGACACATTTAGGATTATGAAGGAACAAGCGCTCTTTGATGAATCATTTACTGCAGTTCTAATGCAGATGGCGCGATTCAGGAATAGATTGGTTCATATTTACTGGGAAGTTGATGTAATTGAGTTGCATAACATCATTCAGAACAAGTTGAGAGATATTTATGAATTTCAGAGTCGCTTTAAGGATATTATTAAAAGGAAGTGATGAAAGACGGGATTGTCACGCACCTGCGGTGCTCGTAATGACGGAAGGTGCAAAAGTCATTGCGAACGAAGTGCTTGCACTGAGTGCTTCGACGAGCTCAGCAACCACTTGTCGAAGTGAAGCAATCCCAATACCACGAAAGGCGAGATTGCTTCGTCACTGGCGATTCTAACAATGATGGAAAAATCGTGATGGATTTATATATGATCAATAAAGATCTTATTGAAGAAATAATTGCAAATGGTAGAATTATATGGCAAAAACATGCCCTGCAGAGGATATTTGAAAGGAATATATCACGAGACAGTGTTTTAAAAGCAGTTTTAAAAGGTGAAATAATAAAAAATTATATCGATGACAAACCATTTTCTAGTTATTTAATGGCATATAATGACAATGTAAAAATTATACATGCTGTTGTGTCGTTTGATATTGAAAATAAAATTTGTTATATTATAACTGCATATTATCCTGATGCCGATCATTTTGAAAAAGATATGATTACAAGGAAAAAATAATGAAAGAAAAATTTTACTGCCCGCTGTGCGGCGGGGAAAAAAATGAAGGGTACACCACCTTTACTGTGGAATTAGAGGATGGTATTGTGATTGTGCGGCATGTGCCTGCTATAGTGTGTGGGCAGTGCGGGATGGAATGGATTGATGATAAAGTGGCAGAACTATTGGAAAGAGTTGTTAATGAAGTAAAACATAAAGGGACAATTATTGAAGTTAGAGAATTTTCAAAAATTGCAAGTTGAAAGAAATACGTTTTAAGGCTTATGTAAATTCGGGATTGCTTCGTTGCTAGTGCTCCTTACAATGACGGGATTGCCACGCACCTGCGGTGCTCGTAATGAGGGGGTTGCATTACTATAAGTCAAAGAATGAAAAATTTAATTGTAAAATCTATGACTTAAAAATATACTATTCGTTATAATGATTTAATAAATAAAAGGAGTACCTGTGAAAAAACTACCCATAGGCATACAGAGTTTTGAAGAAATAAGAAATGATGAATATTACTATGTAGATAAAACTCCCTTTGTTGCAAAACTTGTAGGTGAAGGTAAATATTATTTTCTATCACGCCCAAGGCGTTTTGGGAAATCCTTGTTTCTGGATACATTACGGCAGGCGTTTTTAGGAAAAAGGGATTTATTCAGAGGGCTATACTTAGAGAAGAATTGGGATTGGGATGTTAAATATCCGGTTATATATATCGATTTTGGAGGAGTGGTAGTAAAAAATTCTGAGAATTTAATAGATTATATTGCAAAGCAACTTGAAGAAAATAAAAATAAGCTTGGTGTGATGTGTGAAAAAAACGATGATTATAATTTATATTTCAGGGAACTGATATTAAAGACTAATGAGAAGTACAAAGAAAAAGTAGTAGTTCTTATAGACGAGTATGATAAACCAATATTAGATAGGATTGAAGACAAAGGAGAAGCTGCAAGCATACGAGAAGTTTTAAAGAATCTTTACAGCGTACTGAAACCCCTGGATGTGTATTTGAAATTTGTTTTTTTAACGGGAGTATCTAAATTTTCAAAGGTTTCTTTATTTTCGGGGTTAAACCAGCTTAGAGATATTACATTAAGCAAAGATTACTCTGCCATTTGCGGCTATACCCAATCTGAGTTAGAGGATGTTTTTGCCCGAGAGTTAAAAGGAGAAGATTTGGAAGCAATTAAATGCTGGTATAATGGGTACTCGTGGCTTGGTGAAAGTGTTTACAACCCCTTTGACATCTTATTGTATTTACAGGAGAGGAAGCTTTATCCCTATTGGTTTGAGACGGGTACACCAAATTTTTTAATTAAGCTTTTGGTACAGAAAAGATTTTACATGCCAAACTTAGCAGAACTGGTGGCATCAGAAAATCTAATTGGAAGCTTTGACGTGGATGCCATAGAGCCGGAAAATTTGCTTTTTCAGACGGGATATCTTACTATCAAAGGATTTGAGCCTATTCCTAACGGGTATCTGTATTATTTAACATATCCAAATAAAGAAGTTAGAATATCCTTAAACAATTATAGTATAAGTTATCTTACACAGAAAGGGTTTGAAGCAACACGGTTAGTAGCAAATCTTATTAAAGGTTTAAAAGAAGGTAAAGTTGAAACTTTTAAAGATATCTTAAAGTCACTTTTTGCGAGCATACCGTATGAGTGGTACAGGAGTAATGAGATAGCACAGTATGAAGGGTATTACGCAAGTGTGGTGTATAGTTTTTTGGCAGGTGCTGGCTTTGATATGGTGGCCGAAGATTACACCAGCAAGGGGCGAATAGATTTAACGATACTGTATGAGGGAAGATGTTATATTTTGGAATTTAAGGTAGTGGAGATAGAGCCGGAGGGTAAGGCATTGGCGCAGCTTGAAGATAAGAAGTATGCAGAAAAATACAGAGGGAAATTTCAGGAAATATATTTAATAGGGATAGAGTTTAGCAAAGAGCAGTAGGATTTGGTGGGATTTGAGTGGAAGCGGGAAGAGTG
>JBFLZD010000062.1 GCA_040756435.1 Spirochaetota bacterium
AGGCTATAGAAACTGCTGCTAACCTGTATGTTATTGACTATGCAATCTATAAAAAAGCAGCAATGCTCTGTGCCAACCTTTCACCTGTTATTGTGGTCGATAGTAACCGTGAAGGAGTACCCATTAAGGATGTTCTATACTGTACTGCTTCGCATCAATATGATATACGGTACCATCTTGATGAAAAAAAACTGTTATCCGACATGCTTTCGTGCTGCACCAAGGAACTGGCAAAAGCTATTACAGAAGAAGATTTTGATGAAATTGAAAAGCTTTTTTCACAGGAACTATCGCCCCATATACTTTTTAACAGTATGCAAACGTTGCGTGTTATACTCCACTCAACTACTAACCGCAACCTGTACAAACGTATTGAAAAAATGCTTTATAAAATACAATCACGCCCATTGCCTGATGGATACAAATATACAATTATGCTGTACAATTCGTATGCATATATGACATGCGAACCAGTAGAGGCTAACCAGGAATATCCATTTGGAGCCATTGAACAATTAGATGAGCCATCACTACCTTCACCACATACAATGCCTGAAATATTTAACCGTATCATTGAAGACCGCAAAAGATTAGAATTGCTGCTGGACCTGTTCTATTCAAAAAACACGGCAATTGCAAAAGAAGCTAAAAGTATTGAAAAAGCAATAAACAAACGGAAAAAAGAAACTACTCAAACACAAAAACTTGATTTATCACTCATTACGCAAGAGAAGTTGAAAAAGCGTTTAGCTGTACTAAAAAAAGCAGGAATAATTGTAGCTTTTATAACTATAGCTATACTCATTATAGTGGGAAGCTACCACGCGTTTACGCTGTATCAGGCAAGAGAGGAGCGCCAGCGGCAAGCACGCTATATTGAATATCTTACTAAAAAATATTCTATCCATGTGTCTGATACAGATATCTTTTTCTACGCCAATGATGTGGCAGTGAAAAATGGCTACAGCCGTATAGACATCAAAAGCCTTAAAGAAAAAAATCCACACTGGATTTACCCGGGCAACAGATTTATTCTTTTAGATGGCGAGGTGGTCATTGTAAAACCAGGTGACACTCTGTGGGGCATATCAGAAAGAAAATTATTTACACTCAACATTGTTTTTTATACTTTAATAGATGAATTAGAGAAAAAAATTGATAAAGGTATTATTGATGACCATCTGGCACAAAAAGCTATGAACGCAGCAATACATAACAAACACAAAGAGAGGGTTAAACTATTACTACAAAAGATAAATGAATTAAAAGCTAAACCAAATAATAAGTGAGAGCATGGTTACCATACATGGAAGTTAAAGACCCTATAAACTATTACGTGGAGCCGGTAGAAATAGAGATATACCTGAAAAAAGCGGGGAAAGTACGTACTATAATAAAGGACATGTATGTTGAACTCATTGACCCAGAGCCCTTGGATAATGATACCAGTAAAAAGATTTTTGATTATTTTATACATCGCAATGAGCCCATTGATTTAATAGAAATTACCAATCTTTTCCCGGAATTGATATCTGTTGTGTTTGAATCATACTATCACAATATTAATTTATATGAAAAACTCAGCATGTATTTTAAAGCAGGACTTGCTGGCAGCACCGATTCATGGCGGCTTGCATTATACTTTACCGAGCTACTTATGAAATTTGAGCCTACCGTTGCATCGTCGCAGCATATTGGTGATTTTCAGACGTATAATCTTAATTATTGTATCCGTAAACTCAATGAATTAGGAGAAAAATTTTTACTTGAAGATAGTACGGTAATGTATCTTATAAAGCGGCGGAATAAAGCTTATGAAGGCAAACCCAAAGACAAGGAATTTGAAAAACTGGTTGAACTGTGGCAATTTAACGTAAAAGAACGCCCCTTTTAAAACTTATTTGACATTTATTATTTCATAGCATATCATAAATAATACCATCATCCTTATATTTGTAAAAGGTTTATTATGGAACGTCCATTTTATATCGTCTATGACTCTTTATATACAACCAACTATGTAACTGCATCAGTGGAAAAACCCCAACGTGTACATCAAATAATGAAGGAATTGGGCGATAGTTACCCTATAATTAACCCCACAAGTTGCACTGACGAAGATATACTTCTTTGCCATTCTGAAGGCTTGCTAACCATGGAGAAACAGGATGAAGTGCGCTTTTCAGTTGCAAAATTAGCTGCAGGAGGTGCAATCACCGCCGCTACAATGGCAATGGAAGGAAAGCCTGCCTTTGCTGTTATACGGCCACCAGGACATCATGCCAACCCTGACCATAACTGGGGATTTTGCTACTTTAACAATATGGGAATTGCCATAAAGAGGCTCCTAGCTGATAATATGATAAAGAAAGCAATAATTCTTGATATTGACCTGCATTTTGGCGATGGTACTGATACCATTTTTAAATCTAATATTAATGTGCCCGTATTAAACATACAATCATCTAACCCTGTTGATTTTATCAATGAAACAAAATCACGATTGCAGCAATGTGGTAGTGCTGATATAGTAGGTATAAGCGCAGGATTTGATCAGTATATAAAAGACTGGGGTGCAAATCTTTCAACTCAGGACTATTACACAATTGGTCAGATAGCAGGAATACATGCAAAACAGTACTGCAAAGGTCATATATTTGCCATTCTAGAAGGCGGTTATTATATCCCTGATTTGGGGAAAAATGTTATAGCTTTTATTGAAGGTATTCGTAATGGCCTTTATGATTGATAAGGCTTTATAAGTATGCATCACAAAATTACCATTTCACTTTTTATTAAAATTTTTCTGTATACTACATTTGTATCAGGAACTATCTATGTGTTTCTTTATGGAAATAAAACCATTAGTTTTAGTCCCACCACTATTACCGGCTTTATTGTAATAAATATTGGTGCTGCAATTCTTGCTGTTGTATTTTTTGCAAAACCTTTTATTCTGCTTCTTCGTTCAATCCAATCACTGGTTAATGACAGGTACACATCTGACCCCTTTTCAAAAGAACATTTGATAATGCTGACACATGAACTGGAACAATTTAAAGCAAGGTCAGATGCATTATTGCGTGAAAAGGATACCATAGTTAATGAATTGATTGAATCAAAAAAATTATTAGAAAAATATTCTAACAACCTTGAGGAAATGGTTGAACAGCGCACTGAAATATTAAAGTGGCTTTCAATTACCGATCCATTAACAGGATTGTATAATAGAAGATATTTTATAGAACAAATTGAACTGGAGTTTAAACGCGCAAAGCGCTACAATCGTGATTTATCGCTTTTAATGCTGGATATTGATCACTTTAAATCAGTAAATGATAATTATGGTCATCAGGTTGGTGATATCGTTTTACGGAAGATATCTTCAATTATAATAAACCAGCTTCGTGATTCTGACCTTGCCTTTCGGTATGGTGGTGAAGAATTTATGGTCATACTGCCTGAGACAAAAGCAGATGACGCTATCAATGTTGCAAAACGGATGAAACAGGAGATAATGGAATCCGAACATGCATACCGCAATCTTAATTTTAAAGTAACAGCAAGCATTGGCATTGTATCAATTAAGGATATGCTGAGCAAATTTGAAACAGTTGATGATATTATTAAAAAGGTAGATGATAATCTCTACAAGGCAAAAAATTCTGGCAGGAATACCATTATCTATGAATGACTACAATGTTTTGATAAATGATGTATAATTCTACTCACAAAATTTTTACTACTTCCGTGCACTGGTGTAAACTGCAATTATTATCAATAACTAAAATGTATATGATTCTCTTTCTGCTGCAGCATACAGTTCAAGTGTAAGCCCCTTTTTCTTCAGCACATTCCGGTAATGAGTAACTATTGCATCCATTTCCTTATCCTTCCGTAAGGGTTCATGGTGAAATAAAAATAATGTTTTAACTTTTGCCTTAAGTGCCAGATTGATAATGTGATGCGTTGTACTATGCCCCCAGCCGGTTTTCTTTGGGTATTCAGCCGGTATATACTGTGCATCTGATACCAGGACATCTGCACCTTTGACAAATTCAATAAGCTGCTCATTCATCTGCTTTGCAAATTGGACTACCTCCGGGTCATTATCTTTAAAAACATTATAATATGGCTCATTGTCACCTAAATATATAAATACCTTATCCCTATATACTACTCTATATCCATAACAGGTTACCGGATGGTTAAGAAGATGCGTATAAACCTTAAAGTTACCAACTTCAAACTGGTTGTTTTTTATCTCATAAAAATGTATACTGGCGCGCAATTCATCGGTACGCACCGGGAAATAACTGTACTGCATCTGGCCGCGTATTATTTCTTCTAAGCTCTTTTCAAATGTTCCAGGACCATAGATATTTACCGTATTACCTGGTATATAGATAACAGGGAAAAAAGGAAAACCATTGATATGGTCCCAGTGAGGATGAGAAATGCATAAATTAACAGTATAGTTTTTTGACAGATCCAGTGATTCACCCAGTACTCTAAGCCCTGTCCCTGCATCAAATACTATCCAATCACCAGCATCTGAGCGCAAATCCAGGCAGGCAGTATTACCACCATATTTCATGGTATCTGGACCTGGTACAGGTATGGAACCACGCACTCCCCAAAATGTGACCGTCAGTGTACTCATTGTAAAAATAATTTAGCCTTTTGTATTTCATCATTTAAAGGAGTTAGTGCCTCAAAAACTATCTCCTCAGATATTCCCAGTGATTGCCATATTGCTTCATCAATAGTATCAATAACATAATTCCCGCTAAATCCAACTTTCAATACCTTGGAAAACGTATCTGCTACATGAACCACCATAGAATAGATGGCCGAATCACCTTTCAAAACTGGTATATGGTGTCTTCCAACTGCATACAGAAGATTATTTTCAAAATTCCATTTTTTCCCTATTGCTATGCCTATCTCCTCATGGGTTAGTCCAAGAACATTTTTTTCTATATCAATAATAAATCCACCCTTTGATTGCGATATATCAATTATCTGCTTCATTTCATCCGGAAAAAAATTATTCATCAAAACTTTGCCTATATCATGGATAAGCCCGGCAATAAAAAACTCTTCCAGAAGCTTTTTATCTATACCCAATCGTTGTGCAATTAATTTTGATGCAACCGCCACACCAATAGAATGCTTCCAGAATTCCTCAGGGTCTAACACACCCTTCTTTAATGCAATTTTTCCCATCAATGCAGATGACAGCGCCACATTCTTTATGGTATTAATACCCAGCATAACCACAGCCTGCTTTAAAGACTTAATCTCCTGGGGTAATCCAAAGTATGCAGAGTTAACCATGCGTATTACTTTTGCAGTCAAGACCGGGTCAAGCTGAATTACATCTGTCAAATGCTGTGCTGATGAGGTCACATCATTTGCCACAATTATTATTTTATGCACCACCGGAGATAGTGGCGGCATTTTTTCTATTGAGTCTTTAACCTTGGCCACAATATTTTGAGCCATCAACCCCACCTGCTATTACTATTCATTATTTCTTTCAGAAGAAAAACCAGTATATGCTATCAGCAATAATGACAATCCAGAAAAGAACCGAGAAAACCAGTATAATACTATCTATAACTTTCTTCATGGTATTTTATTTTAAGACAATCTTTCCTCGCATAACCCTAAACAGCATCAGGTTGTCGCCTCTCTGAATTTCCAGTGTTACCACACTCCCAACCTTGCCACGCAGCAAATTTTTTACAATATAATCATATTCCAAACCCTCAAGTGGAACACCATCAACCGATACAATAATGTCACCTTCTTTAAGCCCTGCCTTTTGCCCCGTACCACCTTCATACACACTTGCTATAACAAATGGCCTGCTTTTACTGACCTTTTCAGGACCAGCAGGTACTTCAATACCCAAACCGCCAAATTCTTCGCCGGAGCATGTTATCAATACTATTCCAAGAATAGCGATAATGAGTTTTTTCATAACCCTACCTCTAGAATGGATTACTTCTCAGTTTTGAAGCTAACTATCATCTCTACCATGATGGCAACATGATCAGACAAAATATTTATTGCCATCTCTTTATCGCCAAGCTCCACCAGGCGTGTATAAAGATCTGCAATTTCTTTTCGCAAGTTCTGGTCTAAGGCAATAATCTCTTTTAATTGGGGTGCACTTGACCTGCCCTGAGAACGATTCAGTAATTCATTCATCATTCTCCGGTGTATTGAATTGAGTAACTCCGAATTATCCATAGAAAGCCTTCCTGTACATTTATCATAGTATGCTTTTACCCTTAATCTGCATCAAATAGTCTGCTACTTCTGCTTGTTATCTGTTTGGGGTTTTTCCTCAGGCAATTCCCCTTCAGGCTTTTTTTCTATAGCATCAACAACTTTCATTTCACCGGCAAAAGCATTAAGTGTTGAAGGGCTATAGTACCGTGAGTAATTATCGTCATGATATCGCTTTAAAAGCTCAACTGAAAAACTACTTGCCATGGGCGATTTACTGGCAACTAAATATTCAATGGTAGCCACAATGAGATTAAAATTAAAATCTTTCACATAATCCCGAATTATTGGTTCAGCTTTTTCAAATTCTGAAGTTAAAAGATACTCAGCAACCCTTCGCTCATCCCTGAAACGGGCTCGTTTTTCTATACGTTTTTCGTACGTATCTTCCTGTTTCGATGGCTGTGCATTGACAGCTGCTATCTGAACATCATAATATTCTTTTTGCATCTCGTCAATTATTTCCTGCTCTGTTTTGGAAATAAATCTGACATAGAATAGATTCCCTTTCTCGCGCTCTATCTCAAAAAGGTGGTTATAGATCTTTTTCTTTGTTTCATCAGTTTGCGATTCAAACATGGCCAAAAAGGCATACCTGCGTGCACGACGCAAGACTTTTATGGCTTCAATATATTTATATATCTTATTTGAACATAATTTTGGGTTTGATGCATCTGCTACCGTATGATGGGTACGTGCAACCTCACGGTCCCGGTATGCTAAATTAAGATATAACCGCGCCTTTTTATTTTTTGACTTTATCACTTCTGGTGAAATTGAGTCTAAAAACTTCTTCGTTTCGTCAAGGTATTCGCGTACTACCTGTGAATACAGGTCAGCTTGCTTTTTTTGTGATTCATACACATTCCTGAAAGCCCGGTTATAATCTGACTGTAGATATGCCACCTCAGCATTGAAATGTATCTGGTATATGTCTTTAAATGCTTCTTTATACTTTTCACCAAAATTTGATAGTGGCACATCCATAAATTCAATAAATTCCTTATTTTCCTGTATAGCTCTGTCAGCAGTCAACTGGTCAGCAAAGCTATTTGCAGAAATTGAATATATAAAAATGAAAATACTAATAAATATAAAAAATCGCTTCATTGCACACCTTCATATATTTATTTTTCTACTTCAAATTCCCTGGTTGCCATAAGTTTCCCATCCAGTAAAACCTTTAACTGGTATTTTCCATTTCTTTTAAAATATTCCTGCGGTATATAGGTACTTAAATTCTTGAAATTTTTATCTACTTCAAATGTAATCTGTTTATACTGGGTAAAAGAATTATTTTCATAATAATCTATGATAACTGAAACCGTATTGCAGTCAAGAGATGGTTTGATAACTCTATCAACAAAAAAATATATCTTGTCCTTATCTGTAAACTTTTGTACTGAAGTTTGATCATTTGAAGTAATTTCCTCATTTGAAATTATCAGATTAACTTTACCGTAATCCTTAATATTAAAAATTAACCACAATACAAAAATTACTATGAAAGCTACAATAACTACTTTTACCACAAGACTTCTGGTTATAGTACCGGTCATTTTGCTTTTTACATCTTCACTGTTCATATAGCTATTGAAACCTCCAGCCAGAATAGAATATAGTGTATTCCTACTATGAATAACACCATAGTATAGTATATAAGTCAACAACTTCAACTACATTTTAAATATATTTAATCAATTTTCTTATGAATTTCAGTCCTCATGGATTCCACTAATTGGAAAAGCTTTGGACTTATGTAAACCTGATACTCAACCGGATTATACAAATCTTTCAAAGATTCGGGTAGCGATTGCATGCTGGCAACACAATGATGTTGAATTTCCTGTAGTGAAGGCTTTTGATATACTAAGGTTCCATGCTGAATAACAGGTATATGCATGCATCGTGAAAAGAGATCTTTATCAACAGTAAATCTGTTGCCCTTTATATCATACACATCACCATCCAGTACAATCTCATCATTCTGGCAGATAATATCAAAACATATAGTATTATCTGAATTATAGTATCTGTATACGTTTTTTCTTGAAGGAATAGTGCCTTTTGACATTTCATCGGATACTTTCATCTTGGGGATTAATGCTCCATCCTTTTCTATTGCAGCCATTTTATACACCCCTGAAAGAGCTGATTCACCATAGCCGGTGGCCAGCCGTGTGCCCACTCCAAAGACATCGATGGGAGCTTCATGACGCAGCAATTCATCTATACGAAATTCATCAAGGTCGTTTGAAGCAACGATTTTTATATACTCCAAACCTTCTTCATCCAGTAACTTTCGCACCTTTTTGCTTAAATCAGCAAGATCACCACTGTCAAGCCTGATGCCTGCAAGGTGTTTTCCCTGTTTCTGAAGCTTCTTTGCAGCGGCTATCGCATTAATAATACCCGAGTGTACTGTATCATAGGTATCCACCAGCAATATTGAGCTGTCAGGGAATACAGTGGTATAATTATTAAATGCCTCCGCTTCACTATCATACGCCATGACAAAGCTATGTGCATGAGTACCCTTAACCGGTATGCCATACAGTTTTCCAGCCAGAACATTTGATGTACCAACACACCCACCAATAAAGGAAGCCCTGCTTGCACTCAAACCGCCATCAGGCCCCTGAGCTCGGCGCAAACCAAACTCAATCACCTGCCTGCCTTGAGCGGCATAACATACCCGTGCAGCTTTTGTTGCAATAAGCGACTGGAAATTGATGCAGTTAAGCAATGCCGTTTCAATAAGCTGAGCCTGTCCTAACGGCGCTTCCACTCTGATTACTGGTTCCTCAGGGAAAACTATATCACCTTCTTGAAATGAAAATATGCTACCAGTGAAACGAAACGATTTACAATAATCCAAAAAATCATCAGAAAAGATATTCAATGAATACAGATAGTCAATGCTTTCCTTTGAAAAGGAAAGGTTTTGCAGATAGTCAATAAGCTGCTCCAATCCCGCAAACACAACATAACCGGAATTAAACGGATTTTTTCTGAAGAACATATCAAAAATTGCATATTTTTGTATTATACCTGTTTTCAGGTAGACTTGCATCATTGTCAATTCGTACAGGTCAGTAAGCAGTTCCATCCCTTTCATAGGATTCCTCATCATTGTTCTTTTATCCAGGTAAATTTATAAACAATATACGTGTAAAATTAATCAAATAAAAAATTTTTATATTGACAATATTATTATAATCTATGCCACTATATTACATACACCATATTTTTATTGAGCGATAGTTATCAAGATTTATAGTAAAATATATATACATGCCGATACATACTATATACAAACATTTTTTGTGTGGAATAACGTATGGCTATAGAAAGCGAAAATGACAATCTCTTCAGTGACCATTTAATTATTATAAAAGGGCGTTTCAAAGCCCTTTCAATGAATTTATATGGGCTTTTTATCATTATCTTTAATCAGGACAGGCATATTGATACCTACAATGTTGCTGTTTCAACCTTTTCCAATATCTATGAAAATGAACCACATCTCCCATGGGACAAATATGAACAGGTAATTCTGGAATTAAAATGGAAAGGCAATTTTAACGCAAATTTAACCACTTCTATAATGGATAATTTTAAGGAAATTGCAACCGAAGACACCAAAACAAACCAGCTATACGACTATGCTAACAATTATGATTACGATAGTATTGATACATTTCTCTTTGATACCATTAACAGGGTTATACATGATAAAAATCTTGTACTGGAAACAAGCATTCAGGAAGTGACTGCTGAAGAATTTGCCCAGACAAAAGAAAAAAGGTACACACAACCTGAAGAAAAGTCATCAACGGCTGAAGCTGAACTGGAAGAAGGTGCTGTTATATTGAATATACAGCCAATACTGGCGCCGGTAAAAGGTAAACCTATCTACGAATTAAAAGTTGGCGATAAAATAATGACAAAGATAATACCCAATACCGACAGAGCAAATTATTTCATTGATCTATTGGGATTGCGTGTTGAGAATCATATAAAGCCCATAGCTACAGAAGTTATAGATATAAAATCTGATGGGAAGAATGAGCCCATTGAAATACTTACCCGTATAGGCCCTGGAATTTATGGCAAGTGTATTGAAGATGAACGGCAGGTCAAATTACGCCTTTATGATCCTATCATTGATGGCCCACTAACGCAAAAATCAATACCAAAATCCCCTCCAAAACCATTAGCTGCTTCAACAACCTATGAGGATGCTGGGTTTTCAAAGTTAACATATGTAATAATATCATTATTTGTGCTCCTGCTTATCATTTTTGTTTTGCTTATATATATAAGCTTTTAATTGACAAAATAAGCCATACTTCCTCTAATTTCATTAAACCTTCAGGCCGATTAATACAACAGCAGCATATATCAATGCAAAGGAGGCGGTGTATGTTTTATCTGCTCCTGAGACTGCTGTATGAAGAAATGGCCGAAGGAAAGATTTCACGAGAAGAATATTATGAAGCTGTTATACGGATAGCTTCAATACATGGAATAAAGAGGAACGGTATACGATAGTGGACAATCGCGAATATATTTTAAAAACAGCACATGATAATGATGTGAAGTTTATACGGTTATGGTTTACTGACATTTTAGGGTTTTTGAAAAGTTTTGCCATAACCAGTAACGAGCTTGAGGATGCTTTAGAAGAAGGAGTGCGATTTGACGGTTCTACAATACATGGGTTTGTACGTAAAACCGAAAAAGAAATGATTGCCATGCCCGATGTTGAAACATTTGAAATTTTACCATGGCGCCCCAAGAGCAATTCAGTAGCACGCATGTTCTGCTATATCTATAATACCGATATGACCCCGTATGAATGTGATGTTCGGTATATTCTGTATAAAAATCTTAAGAAAGCATCTGACAAAGGCTATTTATTCTATGTTGGCCCGGAAATTGAATTCTTTTTATTCAAAAATTCCGAATCACCTCAGCTTCTTGACCGTGGAGGATATTTTGACCTTACCCCACTTGATATTGCAAGCGATATCCGACGCCAGATGGTTCTTACACTTGAAGAAATGGGTATTGGCGTGAAGACATCCCATCATGAAGGCGCCCCCAGCCAGCATGAAATTGACCTGCGCCATGATGATGCTCTGAGCATAGCTGATAATATCATGACATTTAAAACAGCAACCAAGGAGATAGCCCAACAAAACAACATATACGCTTCATTCATGCCAAAACCACTATCACAGTACAATGGTTGTGGCATGCATATTCATCAGTCATTATTCAAAAACGAAGTAAATATTTTTTATGATAGTAACGATGAATTTATGCTTTCCGACATCGCAAAGCATTATATAGCAGGATTATTGAAACACGCTCCAGAGTTCTTTGCCATATCCAATCAGTGGGTAAATTCGTATAAACGTCTTAATTATGGATTTGAAGCACCCATTGACCTATCATGGAGTATCAATAATCCATCATCACTTATCCGCATTACCACATCAAGAACTGATAATCCAAATTCGGTCAGAGTTGAGCTCAGAAACCCGGACCCTGCATGCAATCCCTATCTGCTATTTTCAGCAATCTTAGCTGCAGGGCTTTCAGGCATTGAGCATAACGACCCACTGCCAAAACCTCATAATCTCAGTGAAGGGAAATCAAATTTTTCTACAAAGTCATTGCCTTCAAACCTTTCTGATGCTCTCAAATTATTTGAAAAAAGCAGCCTGATGCGCGATGCACTGGGCGACAAGCTGGTGGAACTATTTATAGAAAATAAACACTACGAGCTTGACCAGTATAATCGCCACATTACCGATTATGAAATTGATACCTATCTACCTATTTTATAGAATTTCATGAAACCTGTGGTTGCTCTCATTGGTTGTGGCCGTATTGGGTTTTTGCTGGAAAATGACCCACTGCGATATAAACCATGTACCCATTATGGCGGCACAAAAGCTGCACGGCTATCCATAACCCATGCCTGTGATATCAATGAAAAACGTTTGCACACTTTTTCAAAGATTGCAGGAATCCCTCAATCACACTGTTATATTGATTACCAGAAGCTTATAGAACAGGAAAAGCCACAATGCGTAATTATTGCTTCGTGGACCAATACCCATTCGCCAATTGGCATTACAGCAGCTCAAAATGGCGCAAAAGTTATTGTATGTGAAAAACCAATTGCCAGTGACCTTACACAGGCAAAAGCCTTTATTGACGCATGCACCACATACAATACAACACTCATTATTAACCATGAACGACGGTATGACTACCGGTATAACTATGTACAAAGGCTTATCCGCAACAATGAAATTGGCCCCATATCTTCGGTGTATGGTTTTGTCTTTACCCCATCAAAAGCCCATCAACCAGGTTCAGGTGGTGGACCTCTTCTGCACGATGGTACTCATTTAATTGATATTGTGCAGTATCTTTTTGGCAATATAGCACAGGTACAAGGGTACACCACCCGGTATTCAAAGGATTCACTCTATGAAGATTATACAATAGCTCATTGTTTGACCACTTCCGGCATCCATGTAACACTTGAAGCAGGCGGTCATCGTGATTACTTTATGTTTGAATTGCAGATATTTGGTACAAAAGGTAAGATAGTTATCGGTAACGGTTATTTGCAACTGTATAAGCCTGCAAAGTCAAAACTGTATACCGGATTTAATGACTTAGTAGCACATGCAGTAACTCCAAAAGGAAAACCAGATTATTTTACCAAACTTTATAAAGAAGTAAAAAAGTGCCTGAAACACTCAATACCGGTAACCTCAAGTGGATATGATGGATATAGTGCATTAGAAGTAATTGATGCTATTTATCGTTCAGCCAATCAAAATGGAAGTACTGTATCAATCAGGATGCAAAACTAATCACTATAAAGAATATAATTCAAAGTCTTATTGGTAAAATATAATTTTTCTTAATTTACTCAGCATGCCCCTTGCATACCCATGGCATAAAATTAACTTAAGAAACCTTCTTCCCTAAGCTTTTTCTCAAGGGAACTATCACCCCCCTTTATTTGTGTAACCATATAATACACATACTTAGCAATAATATCCACTTCAACATTAACCATGTCACCAGTTTTTTTATGAGCAAGCGTTGTATTAGTGATAGTTTCCGGGATACAGTAAAGCTCTATTGTGTCTTTTTTATCCACCACCGTCAGTGATATGCCATCGATAGCAATTGAGCCTTTGGGAACAATAAACTTGCTGATGCCATCAGGCACAGTTAGTGTAACTTTTAGCCCATCAGGCAATTTTTGCAGTGAAACAATTTTTCCTGTTGCATCCACATGCCCCTGCACCAGATGTCCACCCAAACGACCTATAGGCTGCATGGCACGTTCCAGATTAACCTGTGTTCCTGTTTTAAATAATCCAAGTGTGGTGATGCCAAGCGTTACATCCGAAGCAAATACGGTAAAGAAATCCTTGCCCATTGCTGTCACAGTCTGGCAGGCTCCATCAATGGCAATGGAATCACCAATTTTAGTACCTTCAATAACCGTACGCGCATGTATGGAAATTAATTTACCATTTGCAGATTGTTTTACAGATTGTACCACACCAATCTCTTCTATAATGCCGGTAAACATTTACACCGCCTCAAACTGATAGCTTTCTTTATACCCTGATACAAGCATATCATGCCCCAAATAAATACTGGTTACATCATGAAGATCCATAGACTCTTTAATAAACTGCCTGCCTTTGCCTTCAATGACATTTTTCCCCTTGCCAACTATAATTGGGCTATAAAAATACATGCACTGATCAAGCTCACCTGAATCAAAGAATGATCCAGCAACTGTTGCTCCTCCTTCCAGCACTGCAATCATTGAACCCATTGTATGTAATATGTCAAGCAACTCATGAATCTGCTCCACACCGCTATCTGATTGCAAAAACTGAATGCGCCCACTGTCAATAAGTTTTGCAATAATGGCATAATCGTCCCGTTTCAAAAGATCATCTTGGTCTTTATGTGCGGTAAAAAAATACGCATTGCTATCGCTGGCTAGCGTAACATTCTGTAATGCCTTTGGTAGCCCTATCACAACTTTTTTCAAATCATGAGTTACATCCGTTTTCCATAATTCAAGCAGCCCGTTGATAAAACTGTTGGAATATCCCACTGCAGTATATTGTCTGGTTGCAAAAAATTTTTCAGCCTCAGGAGGAAACTCAGTATAACGCACTGTAAGGGCTGGATTATCCATTTCAACGGTAGCTTTTCCAACTATGATGGTATCAGCACATGCACGCAGCCGGTGCACCAGAAGTCGTGAAACAGGTGAACTTATCCATTTAGAATCGCCTGTTGTTGTTGCCGTCCTGCCGTCAAGAGATATTGCTGCCTTATGAATAACAAATGGCCTGTGTCGCAGAATACTTTTTTTAAACGGCCGTATTAAATCAATAGCTGGCTGCGAAAACTGGCGTAAAAACACCACCTCAACGCCTGCCTGTTGCAATGCTCTGACCCCTTTACCCGCAACAGCAGGATTTGGGTCAAGTGCAGGAATCATTACTTTTTTTATGCCAGCTTTTATTATTGCATCAGTGCAGGGTGGGGTTTTACCCCAGTGACAGCATGGCTCAAGTGTCACATACATTGAAGCACCGGTAGTGTTACCTGCTGCATTCTTCAGGGCTACAACCTCGGCGTGGTCAAGACCGCAGGCCTGGGTTGAACCTTTTGCTATGATAGTATCATCCTTAACAATAACTGCTCCTACTGCAGGATTTGGCGACGTTACCCCCAACCTGCCAAAAGCCAATTGTAGCGCCAGTGTCATATATTCATTGTGTTTTTGGCTTTCCATATCGGTTAAAAATAATTTCTCTATCCTGTTCAAATTTCAATTCTTCTTCTAAATAAGCACGTAACTCTTTCGTAATCTGGTTGTTAGTCTTTTTTGCAGCCAGGTACCCACCCAGTATGCTGCCACCATAAAAAAATGTGCCGGCAGCACCGGTAACAAACGCAATACCACTGTTACCGCTATCTACTGCATAGTATGTAACCACAGCACAGACACCGATAACTATCGCCGCTATTATGCCATTTTCGGTATTATCACTATATATATAGCCCGCGCCAGGTAGTATACCCCACCCTAACGCAGCATAAGGATTTTTTAAATTATCCCGTGTAAACGTGGTGTACTGGTATATACGCTGCAGTTCAAATTCTTTTGCAAGTGCAGTATAAGGCGATAGTTCATTGTAATTATCACCTGCCAGCAATGAATATGCAAGCTTTCTTTTCAATACCATTGTTTCATATTCAGTTTTTTCATTATTGCTACTTTCTATGGTTGGAGCTGACATCACGATGTGTGTTAAATTCTGCGATATATCGCTGAATGCTGCATCAAATGCAAATATCCATACCGGTGGCTTTACCTGCAAATTGTTGCCCACCCTGTCAAGAATAAGCTGGTATTGTTTGCCCTGGTACTGGCAATACAATGAAGCCATAAAAAAGGCATCATACGGATACAAAGAAGGATAGTAATAGTATAAACGCTGATATTCCTGGTAAGCGCGGTAATATTCCCTTTGTTCAACAAGTCGATTTGCAAACCCTGCTATAGCATTATAGCTATAGGGATCAACCGTTTGTGCGCACACATGAGCCGCAAAAATAATACCCCATAAAAACGTTATCGCAAGCCGCAACGGCATATATCAGGCTTTTCTTACTGCCAGTTTTTCCCAGTACAGAACAAACGGTGAAGCTATATACAAAGATGAATATGTTCCTATAACTATACCAAACAGAAGTACGCTTGCAAATTCGTTAAGACCTTCACCACCAATCATATACAGTGCAAATACAGCAAACAATGTGGTAAGCGCAGTAAGCAGCGTTCTGGATATTGTCTGAGTTATAGATTTATCAATTACATCTATAAACGTCTGTTTGGTTTTAATCTGTAAATTTTCCCTAACACGGTCAAATATAATAATGGTATCGTTTACTGAATAACCATAAATGGTCAGGATTGCGGCAACTATGGGTATATTAATCTCAATTCCAGCAAATCCACAAAAAAGAATTGAAAGAATAACATCATGTAACAGCGCAACCATTGCTCCAATAGAATACTTCAATTCAAACCGGAATGCCAGATACAGCGTCATAATTATAATTGAAAGCGCAATAAGCTTCCCTGCCGATTTTTTAAGAAAATCACCTATTGCAGGTCCCACGGTTTCTATACTCAATATTTCAACATTTTTAAAGTTACTCTGAATAACAGTTTTTAGTTCTTTGGTACTTTCTTCAACATTTTCAGTACGACTGGCAAGTTTGGTAGAAATAAGATATTCATTATCCTCTTCTTTTCCTACCTGCTGAATCACTGCACTAATTTTATTCTGAGTTAAAACCTTTCGTATCTGTGCGGTATCAACTCCTTGCTCAAATTTTACGGTAAGCTTTATACCACCAACAAAATCAATACCCCAGTTAAAACCTCCATTGCGATAGGTCTGCAATGAAAAAATCACAATTAATGTTATTGTAATTGCATAAGCAATAAATCTGTATTTAATAAAAGGAATTATTTTTTCCAAGGTGCCACTCCTTAAATACTTAATTTTTTCAGTGAACCGCGTGAAGTTATCGTTTCAAAAATAAACTTTGTAATATACAGCGCAACAAACATAGAACTGATAATACCTATTGAAAGTGTCACTGCAAAACCCTTTATAGGTCCTGTCCCAAACTGTGATAATACAAATGCCGAAAGCAGCGTAGTAATATTTGAGTCAAAGATTGTCCAGAATGCCCTTTCAAAACCCTGAGCTACTGCTGCTCGAGGTGTTTTTCCTGTCCTTAGCTCCTCTTTTATTCTTTCATAGATAATAACATTGGCATCAACCGCCATACCCATTGTTAAAATAAAACCAGCAATACCAGGAAGCGTTAGTGTAAACCCCAACCACGAGAGTAACGCTAACATGAATATGCCATTCAGAAGCAATCCAATATCAGCAATAATCCCAGCACCCTTATAATATATCAGCATAAAAAGCATTACGCCTGCAATGCCTACTATAAATGCTTTTACCCCACTTTGTATAGAATCAATCCCAAGTGTTGGGCCTACTGTTCGTTCTTCAATTATCTTTAAATCAACCGGCAATGCTCCTTCTTTAATTATGCGTGCAAGTGCGGTTACTTCTTCATACGTAAAATCACCTTGAATAATTGCCTGCCCGGTATTTATCTGCACCCTGATTGATGGTGCACTGCGGACTTTATCATCAATTACTATCGCAAGCTTCCTGCCGTGATTTTTTTCACTTGTTACTTCAGCAAATTTTGCAGCACCTTCCGGTGTGGTATTAAAATGAACTGCTAACTGCTGGTATTCATCAGGAGCAACCCATGCCTTGCTTATGTCATTGCCTGCCAGTGCAACCTTCTTTTCAAGAACTATGGGATAAGCTGGAAATAATTTGGCTGTTTGTGGATTACGTTCATAATAATATAATAACTCCAAGGAATCAGGAAGCGCTATTGCATTTTTAATTGTGTCGGTAAGTTTATTGAGTTCTAATTGATCCTCAGGCAGCCCTTTACCTGCATAGTGCTCTTTCAACCACTGATTGGCTTTCTGGGTATACGCATCATCAACAAGCCGGTACTCAACACGCCCGGTGGTACCAATTGCCTTTTTTACGCTTTCCGGGTCTTTAACTCCTGGAAGCTGAATCTCTATAGCGTCATTGCCTTTTGGCCGTATTGATGGTTCGGCCACGCCAAACTTATCAACCCTGTTCCTGAGCAATTCCAGTGCTTGTTCAGTAATTTCATTCTTTTCGGCGTTGGTCAATGGCTTGCCCGTTTTTTCTTCTATTTTGTGGTAATTTGCCTGCAATACCAGATATGAGCCACCCTGCAAATCAAGACCTAAATTTATTTTTTTTGCAAGTAGCGCCTTTTCGGCCCAGTGTGGTAAAAGTTTGGCATCCACAACACCAGGATAGCGTTTTATTTCGTTCATTACTGCTACATTAAGATTGTACCCTTCAACCAGAACTTCTTTATCGTTAACCACAACTTTATACTTTGATTCAGGAAATCGCTGCTTTACTGCCTGTAAATCCTGTTCAGTAGATGTCTGGCTCAACACTATCTGCAGGGTATTTTCCCCAATTGTAGGCAAAATGAGCATAACAGCAAAACAAACAATACAGATTATAAAAATAGCTTTATACAATAATCCCCGTGTCATGTACACCTCATGTATTATTATGTATTATTTTGGAAATCTGCGCAAAACGCTACCCGAAGTACTTCTGGTCCTCATTCTGTAGAGGATAAAAACAAAAACAATAATCACTACTAAAATGATTTTTGCCATACGGTCAGATGCCTGTTTGCTTAGACCAAATAAACCCTTTTCGGTATTATCTATATTCTGTTTTTCTTCTTCTATGTGTGCAATTATCTGTTCATTATTTTCTTTAATGGTAATGCCAGGAATACGGGAATATCTAAAAGCGCCGTCAGTAATACTGAGTAGCGACTTACTGTCCACTTTCAATCCTTTTGGAGCATCATTTTTTACTGTTGCCTCAGTTGCTGTAACAGCTGGCTTTTTTTCTTCTTTTTTTACAGCATCAACGGATTCAGCTTTTTTCACAACCTGTGGTTCATTAACCGCTTCGGTTTTGGGTGTTTCCTGTTGAATCTGGGGCGATAGTTCCTGTACAGGGGTTTCATTGCCCGGTTTAGTTTCTGGTTGCTGAACAGTAGTGGACGGCGTTTCCTGTGCATACATAGGTAGCACCGTACCACACAGCACCACCATACACGCAATACACACTATCACAAAAATATTACGGCACTCTTTCATATAGTATTCCTGTTACATGTTTATCAATAACCAATCACGATAGCTTTTGCTGAATTGCACTTTTAACAAAGTCCACTTTTACGCCTTCTGCAAGTTTTAGGGTAATAATATTTTCTTCAGGCTTAATATTTACCACCACACCAATCATTCCACTAGATGTGAGGACCTTATCGCCTTTTTTAAGCTGGTCTATCATCTTCATGCGGTCTTTTTCCTTCTTTTGTGTTGGCCGTATCAAAAGAAGATAGAAAATCAATATCATTAAAACCAGTGGTATAATACTGACCCATGGGCTTGATGCCTGCTGTCCATTGGCTGCGTATGCTATCTCAAATGGAAACACTTCTGTTACCTCGCTTTATATAATAT
>JBFLZD010000063.1 GCA_040756435.1 Spirochaetota bacterium
TCAACTATCTCCAGATGTTGCATGAGGATTCATTTACATTGCTGAAGCCTGAAATAATTGCCCAGGAGTTTACGTCATTCCATTTTGACTTATAGGGGGGTGTCCCAAAACAAACAGTGGGACTCGTAATGACGCAGGTACAAAGTCATTGCGAGCGTAGCGCCTGTGCTGAGTGCTTCGACAAGCTCAGTAACCTCTTGTCGGAGCGCCTGCCCTGAGCTTGTCGAAGGGAAGCAATCTCAATGCCGCAGAAGACAAGATTGCTTCGTCACTTCGTTCCTCGCAATGACAAGAGGGCAAAAGTCATTGCAAAGAGATGTCTTTTGGGACACTCTCTTGTGGGCACAATATATGGGATACTATCGCTTTCTTTTTTAGTGCATCCATAATGATGAAAGCTGTTTTTAGAGGTGCCCATAATATTTCTTGACAAATGATTAAAATTTTGATTACTATTGACTTTGCCTGGCACTCATGTATTAAATGGGTTTTATCAGGGAAGGTAAACTGTATTCTTGATGGATGAATAAAATTCAAAATAGTGTACACCCCCGCCGCCTTCGGCGGCGGGGGTGTACACTATATTCGTTAAGAATTTTTTTAAGGAATTATTGCTGGTAAAATATTGTCATTTTAAAATAATTTGTATATATTATTTTACAAGATAATAGAATATTGTACCGTATATACATATATTGGGATAAGAGGCCGGATATGCTGCAGAAGGTGTTACAGGAATACGATTCAAAGATTCACCTTGAAGAGTTGCTGACATTTGGCATGGCATTATTTCTTAATATATTAATTATTATTTTTTCTCACATTACGCTGGCACCTGTAATTTTTACCATCAATACTACCATTATGTTGCTTATTATTGCAACAGTATATACCCAGCGTTATGCCACTTCCACAATATATACCATTTATAGGGACTGGTATATATTACCACTTCTGGTAGCTATATTTATGGAACACAATAAACTGGTACCCCTTATTAACCCCCATGATATTGATACTGTCCTGATTAAAATTGACTATGCATTATTTCTTGGCAATCACCCCACAGTATTACTGGAAAAAATGTTACACCCCTTTATAACTGAACTATTACAGATAGTATATGCAAGTTTTTACTTTTTACCTTTTACACTATGCTTATTATTATATTTTAAAGAAAGGAAAGTTGATTTTCATATAGTTGCTTCCACAATAATGCTTGGATTTTATGTATCGTATATTGGCTACTATATATTTCCAGCTATTGGCCCACGGTTTACTCTCACTCATCTTCAGACAAAACCACTTGAAGGCCTATGGTTATTCAACTTTGTCCATCATGGACTGGCATATTTAGAAGGTGTTACACGCGATTGTTTCCCCAGTGGCCACACTCTGGTATCAATTTTGACAGTTCTTCTTGCTATAAAATTTCACAAGAAATTCAGCATCATTGCAACAGTATGGGCTATGCTTCTCATAATATCCACTGTGTATCTGCGTTATCATTATGTTATTGATGTGATAGCTGGATTTTTGGTTGGCCTGGCTACATTTAGATATGCTCCTGTACTGGCACGCCTGTATATCTTTGGCAGTGCTGAAATTTCTACTCCAGTACTTGATTATATACGTACCTGGTGGGATTGGCTTTCTGAAATCAGAAGACGGTAACAGAATTATAAAATAAAATAACCATAAATATACAAAGCTATTCCAAGAACTAAAAACAACAATGTCTTGAGCAATAGTGTTTCTTTTTCACGAATAAATATATCAATAAATGCCAGCAGTATTCCAAAAGCTGCTGAAACAATCCCTGCTTTAATGAAATCTAAACTGACAAAATATACTCCACCAACAGTTGCACCACCAATACCAATATCCATCATATCACGTATTCTAACTTTTTGTTTTGAAACAACTGTGGTTTCTTTTTTAACAAATGATGGAACTTCCTCTGGTTTGAAATATCGTTTGCGTGTTCTTTCCAATTCTTCCTGTCGCTTTTTCTTACGAGCAGCTATTTCTTCAGGACTTTCTCCTATTCCATAATGTTTGTTTATAAGTTTTATGACATCTTTATTGGGAATTGTGGATATCAGTTCAGCACGTTTTTCAAATTTTTCCTGCAAACTCACCGGTCGCCCTGAAGTAGCGTTACGTTCAGCAGTAATGCGACCCTTATCTATCACTGCATAATAGGGGTTGCCACCTTCGTCGCTGTCCTCTAAATAGAGGCGGACTCTTTTATCTTTTAAATTATAATCAACACGAATATAATCACCATTTTCATTATTGCAGTAAAAAACGCGTTGATACCCTCGTATTTCTGATGGCCTTCGTTTCCAGTAGGTCTTCTTTGTTTCAACAATTGTTACTGGTTTTTTTTGTATTCTTCTACGCATTATATAACCTGATCATATAATAAAATAGAAAAGAGATTGACCTATCTTTGTGCCAATCTCCCCTCTACTTACATTATCGTAATTTCTTCTTGTGACGATTAAGTCTTCTTCGTTTTTTTCGCTTGTGATTAGCAATCTTTCTGCGTTTTCGCTTCCTACCACAGGGCATAGTATTTAACTCTCCTTATATCAAAAATATATCACTATAATACTTTATGAAGTATATCCAATTAATAATATACTGCGAAAATAATTACACAATCTACTATTTTTTAAAGTTATCAAAATCTTTCTTTAAAGATTCTGATTCGATGTCATTGGACATATCCAATGGGATATTTTTATCCGAAGTTACTATCACCCTCACATTATCAGCTAATTTGTCAATATAAATATATTTCAATATATCCTTATTTTTAGCAATGATTCTTGATATTTTTTCCAGATGTTCCAGATACCGTGCATTTTTCAGTTCATCTTCCTTAAGCTGCTGTTGCAGCGCATTAAGCTGTATAGTACTGAATTTCTCCTGGGTAAGCAATTCAAGCAAAAATCTCTTGCCCTCGGTATAAACAGTATAGTCTGGCACATAGATAACACCTGGAGTAACTTCTTTAATAATAATCCCATCTCTGGCAAAGGATTCTTTTACATGATCTATCGCCACAGCTACTTCTTTCTGGATATTTGCCTGCAAGGCATTATACTGGTAATACGGATATAGAAAACGGGAAATAGCATCTTTAATGCTACCTGCCAACCGTATCCCAAATTGCTGTGATAGATACAACGTATCTAAATACAGCCGGTTTAAATCCAGTGTTAATTGTTCAGGATTAAGTGTATAATTAATAACAACTGGAATTTTAATAGAATAATGATCACTTTTTATCGATTCCAGCGGGGGAACAGGGATTACAATATCCACATTGCATGATCCATTTAAAGGAATATAGTGTACCTTAATTGTAGTAAAAATCCCCTGTGGAACTACATTTACCCTTTTGTGCAAATATCCAAATATCTGACCATTTGCATCAGTAACAAAAGCCAATACTCCATCACCAACAAAGACAACAGTTCGTACAAAAATATAAACAAAAGCAGCTATTATAAATGCTGCAATAATAATTTTTTGTACTTTACCCATGAATTATTCTTCATCTTTATACTGAACAGGCTTTGATGGCATAATTGTTGATATTGCATGTTTGTAAATAAGATTTTGCTTTTTGTCAACTTCAACTAAGATTGTGAAGCTATCAAAGCTTATTACCTTTCCCTTGATTGGTACGCCATTCATAAGGTAGATAGTAATTTCCACTTTATCCTTGCGTGCCGCATTAAGAAAAGTGTCCTGTAAATTTTTTGTTTGTTTGCCCATTGTGCACCCTCTTTATGTATTTTAATGTTAATATTTATTTTATTTTAAATATTTATTACCACTTAACACTTACTTATCATTGAATAGTAATATTATCAATATTTTTTTCTAATTATTTTAAAATCTACTTCGTATATAACCATTCCCAGATTATATCCTTTATTTTTTCAACATTATCTGGTGCTACCCATATTGGTTTGTATCGCTTAAACCAGGTGACCTGCCTTTTGGCATAATGTTTTGTTTCCTGTTTTATTTGTTCAATTGCTTCATCAAGCGATAGTTCATGTATTAATACCTTGTGTAGCTGCAAATATCCTATTGCCTTTTGAGAATTGAAATCCTGCGTATATCCCATAGCTCGTAAATTTTGTACTTCTTCCACAAAGCCCCGACTGATCATTTCATCAACCCTTTTTTCAATCCGTTTGTATAAAACATCACGGTCCACGTCCAGCGCAATCATCAAAATATCCAAATTACTCTTTTTATGCCCTGATTGTAAAAATTGTGTTAATGGCATACCGGTTGCCCTGAAAACTTCAAGACCTCGCAATATCCGCTGGGTATCATTGGGATGAATGCGCTGTGCCCACTGCAAATCGCAGTGCGATAGCTCTTCATAAAGGGCTTTCAGGCCTTTTTGCTGTAATTCACTATGTAATTGTTTTTTTACTGCCTGATCAATTCTAGGGAGTTCGGCTAACCCATAAAAAAACGCATGAAAGTATAATCCGGTACCACCTACAAAAAGCGGGATTTTACCATGAGATTGTATTATCTCTATTGCATGTTCAGCTTCCCTGCAAAAATCTCCTGCAGTAAACCAGTAATCCGGATTAACAATATCTATGCAATAATGTGTTATCAAAGATCTTTGGTAGGGGGAAACTTTCCCTGTACCAATATCCATATATCTATAAACTTGTGCTGAATCAACAGATACTATCTCAAATATATCCTGTGCTATTTCAAGCGATAGATTTGTTTTTCCTGAAGCTGTTGGGCCAACAAGAACAACAGTTTTATTATGCACATTGCTTATCCCAAAACGTTAAAACCTGTATGCACTATCATCAATACATTAAGCATGATGTAGTATCAAAATTGGCTAACACTATTGCTGTTCTTTAGTGTCTTCCTTAAATTCATATTTGATTGTGTTATTAAGCATCAAATTTAATATGTTTGGAACAACCTTCCAGTTTTTATCACTTTCTGGATAGCCTTCAATATTGCCCAACTTATCAACCACTTTCATTGCTGCACATGAAAAAATATATCGGTTGTTGTCAAATGCAATCAATTTATCTAATGGTATAATCATGTACATCCTCCATTAATCGTTTAACTGTAGCATCCATATATTCACGTTTAAGTATAATTGTCTTTAATATAGCGTTGAGTTCATCCAGGGCTTTTTGCAAATCATCATTAACAACTATATAATCATAATTTACATATTCCCGCAGTTCACCAATTGCATTATTTAATCTCACCGTTATTTGATGATCTGTCTCTGTTGAACGGCGCCTCAACCTTCTTTCCAGTTCTTTTATAGATGGTGGAATAATAAATACTGATATAACATTTTGTAATTTATTACGTAAGCTTCTGGCACCCTGAACATCCACATCAAAAATAGGTATTTTTGAATTTGCTTTAATTCTGTCAACCTCTTTTTTAGTTGTACCATAATAATTATCATGAACCTTGGCCCATTCCAGAAATTCACCCCTGTCCACCATCTGCATAAATTCACTATAACTTACATAATAATAATTTTTTCCTTCAGCCTCTCCTGCCCGCTTAACCCGGGTAGTAGTGGAAATTGCAAACTCAAAAATAGGATTTTGAATCAATAGCTTTTCAATTAGTGTTGTTTTTCCTGCACCTGATGGCGCTGAGATAATTACTGAAAACATGTTTATTCTTCACTTTGATTTAATCGGTTTGCGATAGTCTCCGGTTGCATTGCTGATAATATTATATGATTGCTGTCCATAATAATTATAGCACGTGTTTTACGACCATGGGTTGCATCTATCAACATATTGTTTTCTTTTGCTTCTTCGCGCAAACGTTTACCTGAAGCTGACATGGGAGTAATAACAGCTATGACACGCTCAGCTACAACAGCATTGCCAAATCCTATGTTAATAAGAGTTGTTGATTTCATATACTCATCCTTATCCTCATATCAAACAATATTCCGGCATTGTTCCCGTATTTTATCAATATGATTTTTGACTTCAACAACTTTATGCGCTATGAGTGTACTGTTAGATTTTGAGCCTATGGTATTTATTTCCCTGAACATTTCCTGAGCAAGAAAATCTAACTGTCTTCCCATTTGCCCTTCCTGTGCTATTATTTCTTTAAATTTACTGATATGGTCTTTTAGCCGCGACAGTTCTTCATTTATATCCTGTTTATCAGCTAAAATTGCAATTTCGGTATAAATCCTGTTTTCATCAACCTTGCTGTGCAATAAGGACTCTAAAGATTTTTTTAATCTTTTAAACTGATATTCAACAACTGTATGCGCCTGCTTTTGAATATCATTGCATGCATTTTCAATGACTCTGAGAGATAATTCCAGGTCCTTTTTTATGGATTTTCCTTCTTTTTTACGCATTTTTATAGCAGACTCAATTGATCGTTGCAAGGTATTATAGATATCGCTTTTTGACTTTTTTGAAAGGATGGTTCTTTCTTTATGCACCACTCCATCAAGTTGCAATAATGCATCAACCGAAAAACTGGCAGGAATTTTTAACTTTGCAAGTGACCTCTGAACTTCCTTATAATATTTCAGCAAAACTTTACTGTCAATATGAACAGGGCGTGATTCAACCCAATCATATATATCTATAGTACATTCTACTTTTCCACGCTCAAAACTTTTTTTCAAAACATTCGTAATGGTATCATCTTCTGATTTAAGTATTTTAGGAATATTTGTATAAACTTCCAGATACTTGGAATTTAATGTTTTTATTTCAATTGAAAATGTAAATTGTTCAGTGCTTTTTTCTATAAATGAATACCCTGTCATACTTTCCATTCATTCCACCCACTATATTTCTTTGTCTTCACGTCCCAGAGACTTAATTTTTAACTTTCCTGTTTCAAGAAAGAAATCAACTGTTCTGCCATAATCTCCATAAACATCCTGACTGGTAATAGTTATGCGATAGTTATCTAATATTTCTCGTACCTTCTGGACATTATTAATACCTATTGAACCTATGAATGAATTCTCAGGCATTTTAAACATTGAAGCACCACCAGCAATTTTGGCAATGAGATGTTCCATATTTGCACCTTTTTTCTGCAATTCTTCAATCATAAGAGCTATCGCACTATCTGCATATTTTTTTGGATTTGATGATTTATCATTGTTTTCCGGCAACATTATATGAGCCAGACCACCTATTCTACTTTCCGGATCATACAGGCAAATTCCAACACATGACCCCAATATAGTACGTAATATATCAGGAGATTGCGAGATTTTATAATCTGCTATGGGAACAGTAATAAGTTTAAATTCCATTTACTTTCTCCTTGGGAACATATACAGGCGAATCCATAATCTTGACATACTGGAAATCATCAGATAGGGCATGCAGAGTTTCAGAATGACCAATGAACAGGTACCCCCATGGATTCAGGACCTTGTAAAAATTTGCTATGAGCTCTTTTTGACGAGCGCGGTCAAAATATATCATTACATTGCGGCAAAATATAACATCAACATTTTCAGGATACGGATTTTTAAAAAGATTGAGATATGAAAAAGAAACCAGTTTTTTTAACTCATCCTTTACTTCATACACTTCAGGGTTATCAGGCATTTGTGTAAAGTATTTTTTTAAAATTTCAGGTGGTACCTTTTCAATCCGTCTCCCAGTGTATCTGCCAATTTTTGCAAAATCAAGTACGGATGGAGCAATGTCTGTTGCTATGATGGAAATATTCCATCCTAAAAGAATTTGCCGTGCTTCCATAATACAGATAGCTATAGTGTAAGGCTCTTCGCCAGTGGAACACCCCGCACTCCATATTTTAAGATTCTTATCTTTTTTCTTTTTTACAATCTCTGGAATACAAACGTCTTTTAAGGCATCAAACTGTCGTTCATTTCTAAAAAAGTACGTTTCATTGGTAGATACAACATCAAGCAATTCTTCAATTTCTTTGCTTTTATCTTTCAGACTGGTTATATAATTATAATAATCTGAAAATTCCGAAAGGTTTAACGCCTTCAACCGTTTTCGCAACCGGTTTGACAAAAGGGTGATTTTTGATTCTTTTAAAAAGATACCACTTTCGTCATATATTAATTGTGCAAATTTTTTAAACTCATCCTCATTTAATCTCTTGATATTTGAAAAGTCAATCATAATCCACCAACAAGCAAACAATCTGTTATTATGCTACTTTTTCATTGAAAGATTTAATATAAGCGATATTTCCCCAATTGGTATACCGGATATTTTCGATAGTACCTGTAAAGGATATCCCTGACTGTACAATTTAGCTATCATCAAATATTTATCATCAGCATTATTATACAAAGTTATCAGTTCATCTTCATCAGCAGGAATAACTACATCCACTAATTTTTCATCATCCTTCACTTGAGAAGTATCATATTCCTCGATAACACTCCGGGATACATCTTGTAGATGTACAGGAAAATTATTGTTTGCTTTTTTAGTATATCTGGATTCAATATATTGACTGAATTTATGTAAAGCTACCCTGGCTATCTCCGACAATTGTTCTTTAATTGTTGGTACTTTAGATTTGCTTTCATAAACTGATTGAGTTGTATCTCTTTCCAGATATACTATCGCATTGTCATGTAAATCTTTGCCGGGTTTTTTTGAAATATCAATAAAAGGATCAGGCAAAATTGTTTGAATATCTTCTTTGTTTTGTATTTGTTCTGCAAAAATTCTTTCTTCTTTCCTGTTTATTTTCTTTTTGTTTTTTTTTGAGCCGGATTTTATTTGGTTTTCATCATTAATAGTAATATCAAGATTAGGCAATGCATCTGTTCTTTTTAATAATTCCCGTAAAACATTGATTTTATATTCAAGCAAAGCTAAATTACGTTCAGCAGTATGGTTAAACTCATTTATAAGATCTTCCATTTCTTTGCGCAACCGTTTTGACCGAAACTCCGTTGCAGAACGTTCTAATTTCAATGAAATAACCAGATAAAATATAGATGCTATTAAGATATTCACCATTATAAGAATAACAAGTTGCATTGCGCATACTTCCTTTTTTATTTTTTTACATCAATAATTCTTCCAATTTTTGTATCTTCCAATACTTCAGGTTGTTCCTGTTTTTCCTTTTTTTCACCTTCTTTAAATTGTTTCCCCTTTTTAAACTGCTTTTCTTCATTTAAGATGATAGTTCTTTCAGCTTTTTTATTTTCTTCAACCTTTTCCTTCTGTATATTGGTCTTTTCCTGTGATTCTTTGCTCAATATATGTTGCTGCTCAACAACTGCAGCATTACGCGCATGCTCTCCCCGTGCAACCTCTATGATCTGTGCTATGTTAGTTTGCAAATCTATAGGTTTAATAGCCATTACAATCTCCTGGAATTAATGTAATTATCTCCTCCTCCTTATCATTAATTTTTGTGCTTCGCCCAGATCCGGCGGTTCATACTCAGATAATCTGATATCAGCCCCCTCTAAAGCAAATTTAACATAATTGTAAGGATCTTTCACGTTAAAACGTTTATCTTTTATATATATCTCCACACCAGGAAATATGGTTTTTTCAACACATACTTTGCCTTTTTGTTCTAACATATTAAGATATGCTTTCAATTCTTCTAATGACAGGTTAATTTCATTTAGCCGCTGTTCCAATTTCTGCTTTTGAACAATTAGCTTACCTAATAACTCTTCTCTATCTTTTGGTAAATGCCCACCAGCATTATTTTTTTGTACAGTGAGAGTTGTTACATCTTTCCTGACCTTATCAAATTCTTCAGATATAGACCTTTTGTTTTCTTCCAGTTCAGTTAGCTGTTGAAGTACTTTTGGATTCATACCAACACGGACTATTGTTTTGGTAAATGAGTCAGATCCAACGTATTTGGAATTTACCTCTTCACCTGCTCTGATTAAACCTCCAACGATACGTGCTCTTCTTCCATTGCAGATGATCCTGTTGCCTGCATCAACATTTGAATGGACTATACCTTCTGCAACTATAACATCTTTTTCAGCAACAACTGTTGCTGTCTGTATAAATTTAGCAATAATAGAACCACCGGTGGATTCTATCCGTGCACCTTCTCTTCCCATAATACCCTGACGGATAATTATATCACCTTCCGCCTCAAGATTAGCTTTTTGTACCGTACCTTTAATCTCAATATTGCCTGCAGCTTTTACAGTAAAATTATCCTGCACACTACCACTAACAATAACTGAGCCCAGAAAGACTACATCACCTGTTTCTGTTGAAACATCTCCTTTAACAATATATACCGGCTCAACACTGAGCTTCCCATTTTGGTAAACAACCTGCCCATTTATTTCAGCAGTTAATTCAGTACCATCCTGCGACAGAATAGTACCCTTCCCATACTTGATCTGTATATCTTTACCCGAACGAGCAGGAATAATCCTGTTAGTAACCGTTCTTCCTGGAACCCCTTCCTCAGCAGGAACTTTTACAGCCAGCACTTGCCCAACCACAACATTTTCAATCAAATCCAGATCCTTAAAGTCAACCCTACCCTTTTCATCCTCTTCTAATTGAACTCCACTCTTATCAATTCTGACTTTATAGTCAATATAGGCATCTCGCCCATGCCTGGGTGGAGTACCTTCTGCAGCAAGGAGCGGCTGACTATAATCCATCCTATCTAAATATTCTGCAATTCTTTCCTCTTTAATACCAGTAACAACACCTGCACGCTTTAATGCTTCAATAACATCATCAACATCCATATGTCTTCCGCAAAACCGTGGAGGTACAAAATGTACAAATGCCTTCATTTCATCATCAGTAACCTCAACAGTCATTGTGCCATCATATTCAGGATTAGGTATCCAATCACCTATTTTAACAGGTTTACCAGATGGTTTACGGACTTCCTTTTCAACCTTAACCATATCAGCATTCTGAATGCGTAAAGCATAGATTTTATTGGAAACATCAGATACGTCAACACGCCTTCCATTCCCTTTTGGTGGGGTTATTGTCAGCCAGATTCCTGTTTTTGTTACCCGTATTTTTGCCGAACCATCAACATTTTTAGGAATATCTTTTACTCGGAGGTCAACATCAGGCATTGAATGAAGTTTTTGTTCTATTTCTGTAAAATCTTCCTCTTCTTCTTTCTCAGTAATTATTGGTCGTACCAATACCCGGTAAGGTTGTCTTCCAATACCCATAAAACCTGAAGTGCCTTTTTCCAGAATCTGATAATCAAGTTCAGAAATATCAACTCCCAGTTCACCAGCAGCTAATTCTAATGCCTGTTTCACTGAATCAGCATACACTTCTATTTCATTTTCGGATGATTCATCATCCTGTATAGTTTTCATCAAATCTTTTAAATTTTTCATTATATCACTAACCAGTAATACATTTTAAAACCTATAATAGACCCTTCTTATATCTTATCCAACTATATTAGATTTAATCCTACCTAACCGGCCCCTCAGCCGCATGATTGCCTTTGTATGTAATTGTGATACTCTGCTTTCAGTAACTTCTAATACTTCACCTATTTCCTTTAATGTCAGGTCTTCATAATAATAGAGAACGATAACTTTCTTTTCTTTATCCGGCAATTTCTTTATTGCATCTACAATATAATCTCGAATTTCTTCTTTTTCAATCATAACATCAGGATTCAATGTATCCGGAGCTTCTAGAGTTTCAAGTATTGACAGTTCATCATTTTCATCCCCAACATACCATATATCATTCAATGATAACATAGCAGTGCCACTAAGTTTATTAAGCAGCGATTGAAATTCCTCAACAGTTATCCCCAATTCCTTTGCTATCTCTTCATCTTCAACTGTTCTTCCCAACTTGTTTTCCAGGTCTGCAATTGCCTGTTCTATCTGTTTTGCTTTCTGCCGTATTGAACGTGGTATCCAGTCTATAGAACGAAGTTCATCAAAAATAGCACCTCGTATTCTGGTCATGGCATATGTTTTGAATTTGATACCCCTTTCTGGATCAAATTTTGTTATTGCATCAATCAAGCCAAACACACCATATGAAACAAGATCATCAAACTCAATTGAACTGGGCATTCCCATAGCAATTTTGCCTGCAACATACTTAACCAACGGAGCATACTTCACAACAAAATAGTCTCTTATTGCCTGATCATGTGTTTTGGCAAAGCGCTTCCACAGTTCATCTTCATCAATTGCATCAAATTCCTGAAATTTTTTATTTGCCATACAACCTCGTTATTTAAATTAATCCTTATCACGTTTGAGCATAGTTCGTATAGCTTCTGCCATTATTTTGGGTTCATATTGAATCTTCTTATCGTCCAGTACAATATGTTTGCCCATCTTTTTGGGTTTACTATCCTTAGTACTTAAATTAGTAAAATCTTTTGCTTCAAGTGGTGTAAAAACTTCACTATATGATGTATCCGATGTTCCGGATACTGATGTCTGACCGGTATACTCCTCATCGCGTGTAGCACTTTCTTCCTGAACTGTACTGGTTTCATCTGGTTTCACGGATACATATTCTTCCTGGCTAATATCCTTTTTTGAAAATTCAAACGATTGATTTAATATCTCATAGACTTCCGGCACAAGACGTTTTATTATTAATAGTGAACCATACCCAATTGCTGAATATATAACCGTAAAAAAAAGTACTCTGCCCAATAAAATGCCAATTCTGTTACCTACCATAATACCAAAGAACAACGAAACAAAAAAAGCAAGAATACCAAAGATTATTGATACTTTTCCTTCTAATGGAATTTTGGACATTTTTTCATTAAATAACATTATACACTTATAATCCTTACATTTTCTTTTAAAAGAAACCCTTATTATATAAAAATAGTGCCAGGTTTAAATTAAATCAAGTAATAATTATCACCATTAATAATAGCATCTATTGTAGTGAATCATCCTCATTTTCAGACTCATAATGCCCAAAAAATCTTCTAAAGAAGCTTAACATTCCTGTGCCTTTATCAGTATCCGATTCAATATTTGCAATCCTGTCAGCTATAATTTCTATACAGGTTGAAGCTTTTGATTTAGGATAGCTCACTATAAACGGCTTCTGATTTCGTATTGACTTTGCAACATACATGTCATCAAAGATAAACCCCAAATTATCAACTTTAATATTTAAAAACTGTCCTGCAATATTGATAACCCTCTGAGCTACTTTTTTTGCCTCGGTTACTGTTTGTGCCCTGTTTACCAGAAGCTTAACTGTTTTATCAGGGTCATTAGCTGCAATGGCTTTGATAGTACCATATGCATCGGTAATGGCCGTTGGCTCTGGTGTGGTAACAACTATCACTTCATCAGAAGCAACCAAAAAACTCAGAACATTCTGTGAAATACCAGCCCCGGTATCAATAATCATATAATCATCGTCATTCAGTTCCGATAGTGCCTTGATAAAATATTCCCGTTGCTTAACATCCAAATTTGCAAGCTGATGAAACCCTGAAGCACCTGCAATTATCTTTATTCCTTCAGGAACATCAATAATTATCTCCTCCAATTTCTTCTTTCCTTTTATGACATGGTAAAGATTGTATTTTGGTATTATACCCAATACAACATTAACATTAGCCAGGCCCAAGTCAGCATCTAACAATGTAACAGAATAATTACGTTTAGCAAGTGCTATAGCAAGGCTGACAGCTACACTTGTTTTGCCCACTCCACCTTTACCGCTGGTAATGGCTATAGTTTTAGTTCTGCGTGCAGCATTGTTTTGTATTACCAACCGCCTTAAATTTGCAGCCTGATCCAAGGTACCCCTCCTTAACGCATTGTTGATTCCAGTATCATATTCACCATCATATCAGGTTCAGCAATTGCTATATCATTGGGAACTTCCTGCCCGTTAGTGATATATGATATGGGCTTATTATATTTATCGGCTACTGAAATGACATTTCCAATATATGAAGTTTCATCAACCTTAGTAATTATTACATTGTCAATATGTAGAATATCATACGCTTTGAATACATCAGCCAGATCACTGCGTTTTGTGTTGGCACTTACACACAGTATCTTTACAATCTCACAGGTACAATTATCAGCAAAGTTTTTTATCTCAGCAATTTTAAGATCATTTCTATGGCTTCTTCCTGAAGTATCTACCATTATAATGTCAGCTTTTTCATTTTCAACTATTTCTTTAAATTCTGCCGGATCGGTAACAACATGAATTGGTATTCGCATTATTTCAGCATATTTTTTAAGCTGCTCGGTTGCTGCAATTCGGTAATTATCAATGGTAATAAATGACACCTTTAAACCCTGCCGCAAAGACAGTATAGCACCCAATTTTGCCATCGTTGTTGTTTTACCTACTCCTGTTGGGCCAACAAACATTAACACTTTTTTGCGTTTGCCCCTGTCAATAGGCCCACTTACCACTATCCTGCTTTTAATGAGTTCACGCAATGTTTTTTCAATTTTATATTTATCTTTCATATCTTCACTGCTTACATTGCGTTTTACTTCATCTAAAAGCATGGTGCATTCTTCATCATCCATATCATTTTTCCGCAAAATTTCTTTAAATGGTTTAAAATACATATCGCCACTATCAATGCATATATCTGAAGACAGTCTTTCTTGCTTTGTATCAACAAGATTTTTAAGCAAAGCTTTTAATTCATTGAATTCCTTTTCCAATTTTATGTATGAAGAATCAGTTGTTTCAACTTTGGGTTCTTCAACCGTCTTCACAACAGGCTTAACCTCTTCCTGTTGGGTTTTTGATTGCAGTATGCTCTGAGTTAAAAGTTGCTCAAGCCCTGCATGTGGTTTTTTATGTGGCTCATTTTCAGGTTTTTCTATAACCTGTTTTAAAAGTTCGTTTACATTATCATTGGTTCCAACAGTTAAATCAATGTTCTTCTTTGGCTTTAATTTTGCAGGTTTGACATCTGGTATTGCAGCAGTTAACTCAACAAAATCCCGTGCAAATAACCCAGTATTAAACAAACCGCCTTCTTTAACATTTTTATGGCTGATAGGTATAGCATCGTCACCATGCTCCATCTTGAGTTTCATCATTGCTTCATTATAGGTGCGTGCTTTAATTTTTACGTACCTCATTGTCAAACACCTCACTTTTTAAATTTTTTTATTATGCTGCCCGCAATAACGCTGTACCTATAACATTAACTCTGATCTCGGGCACAATTTCATTATACGAAAGAACAACGGGATCAGGTACTTCCCTTTCCAGCAATGTAAATAGAACACTGCGAATATGTGGCGACACCAAATACACTGGTGCAAATCCTGCACTTCGTGCTTTGGAATAAGAACCCAGCAAACTATCCAGTACCTTTCTATGCGTATCCGGATCCAGGCTTACGATTCTTCCTTCAACGGGATCATCGTGAATTGAAGATCGTATTATAGTTTCTATCTCCGGATCCACTGTAATCACTGAAAGCGTATTGTTTTTATCAGCATATTCCCTGCATATCTGGCGAGCCAGTGCAACACGTACATACTCAGTTAGCAAACCTATATCTTTGGTATAATCAGAATAGCTTGCCAGTGTTTCTAAGATAGTAACCATATTGCGGATTGAAACCCTTTCACGCAAAAGATTTTGTAATACTTTTTGTATTTCACCTATGCTAAGCTTTTTATCCCCAACAAGTTCATTAACTACAGCCGGGTAGTCATTCTTTATTGTATCGATAAGTTGCTGAACCTCCTGCCTGCCCAGTATTTCATCTGCATGTCTGCGTATAATTTCAGTGAGATGTGTTGCAATAATGGTGGGACAATCAACAACAGTATATCCACGGCGCTCAGCAACATCTCTATTATCAGGATCTATCCATATTGCTTTGAGGTTAAATACTGGCTCGGTGAATTCAACACCTTCAATTTTTTCCGTAACAGTACCGGGATCCATTGCCATGAGTTTCCCCACCTGCAGGCTGCCATGCCCAACTTCAACGCCTTTAATTAAAATGGAATAATCCTGAGGTGCAAGTTCCATATTATCCCGTATACGAATTGGTGGTACTATAAGCCCCATTTCAAGAGCACTACGCCTTCGTATATTGGTAATACGGTCAAGAAGTGTACCACCCTGATCAGGGTCAGCCAGCGGTATAAGGCTATACCCAATTTCTACTTCCAGCGGATCAACCTGAATGAGCGGTATTACCGATTCAGGTTTATGTGTTTTCAAAGCAGCTTCTTTTTGCTCTATTTTGGTTTTTTCAATTTGTTCTTCTTCAGTTTGTTTTAACAGGTACCCCAATGCACCAATACCAAGTGCAAGCAAGATTAACGTGATTTTTGGAAATCCCGGTATGATTGCAGATAATCCCAATGCAGCGGCAGTAAGCATCAACGCACGTGGCTGTGAACCTAATTGTGCTGAAAGGTCTTTACCTAAGCTATCCTCTGATACAGCACGGGTTACAATGATACCAGTTGCCGTTGTTACTAACAATGATGGAATCTGGGCCACCAGGCCATCACCTATCGACAATAATGTGTATGTATGTACTGCTACATCAAAACTTTCACCGCGCATCACCATCCCTATGATAAAACCGCCAATAATATTGACAATTGTGATAATAATGCCAACCTTAACATCGCCCTGGACAAACTTAGATGCACCATCCATGGCTCCATAAAAATCAGCTTCTTTACGTACTTCCCGCCTGCGCCGTAATGCTTCCTCCTCATTGATAATACCATTAGAAAGGTCTGAATCTATACTCATAAGTTTAGCTGGCATGGCATCCAACGTAAAACGGGCTGCTACTTCAGCTGTTCGTGTTGCACCTTTAGTAATAACTATAAACTGTACTGCTACAAGAATGATAAATACTATGAATCCAATGACATAATTGCCACCAACTACAAACTCACCAAATGTGCGTATTATCTTACCATCAAATGCAGCACCCTGCAAAAGGATTAAACGGGTTGATGAAACATTGAGTGCCAGGCGATAAACAGTAGTTATAAGCAGCAAGGCAGGAAATACGGAAAAATCAAAAGAGCGCGGTACATACATGACTACCAGTAATATCAGGATTCCTAACATAATGCTGATTGCCATAAGGAAATCCAGAAGGAACGTTGGCAACGGTATAACCAGCATGGTTACAACTGCAATAACACCAATGCCAAGTAAGATATCGCTCTTTTGCATCCATGAAAAATCGTATGTTTGCTCTGCCATACGCTACCTCAACAATTATATTGCTGCTTTATAGTTTCTTTTCTTATACACTTCAGCATAAATTAACGAAACGGCATAAAATAAATCTTCTGGAATAATATCTCCTACTTCCACACGTTTATATAATTCCTGTGCCAGTGGTCTGTTTTCAATAACCAGTATATTATTATCAAGGGCTATCTGCCTTATCCTTAGAGCCATTGCATCAACACCCTTTGCAATAACCATTGGCGCATACATTGCATCCGGTTCATACCGCATGGCTATGGCAAAATGCGTTGGGTTTGTTACCACCACATCTGCTTTGGGTACTTCACGTATCATATTGCGCATGATAAGCTCTCGCTGCATTTCCTGTAACCGTGCTCGCACATGAGGGTCACCCACCGTTTCTTTCCATTCTTCCTTCAATTCCTGTTTGGTCATCTTTAATGATTCAATATATTCGCGTTTCTGGAAAATGTAATCAGGGATGGAAAGGACAAGCAGGCACACTGTGGACCAGATAATTACCTTCAGAGCAATAATAGAGATATTTTGAAATGCAAGACCAACACTTATGTCAGGCGTTTTTATTAGTTCTTCAAAATCATTGCTAATCACCAAATAACATACAAAACCAATGACCACTACTTTAAATATTGATTTAAAAAGATTCATTGCAACCTGACGTGAAAAAAACATCTTTCGCATCATAGTGGCCGGATCAAACTTTATCTTTGAAAGATCAAACTTCAGGGGATGTGTTGAAACTTGGAAACCAACCTGTGCAATATTACCCAGCAAGGCTGCAATCACGGTTGCAACAAATATTGGCAATAGTATCTTGAAGGATTCAATGCCGGTTGCTATCGCCTCATGAAATAAACTGCGTTCAGTAAGTTGAAAATGCGAAAAGCTTGTGAGGTAATACTGCATCATTCGGATAATAGTTTCAAAGATAAATCCGCAAAACACAACAATGGTAATCATGGCAAAGATAACCACCAGTGCTTGTGGCAGCTCTTCGGTTTTTGCAACCTGACCTTTTTCACGCGCTTCACGAAGCTTTTTCTCAGTTGGCTCCTCGGTCCTACCTTCATCCTCAGCAGCAAAAAGCTGAAGGTCAAATACTATCGCACTTGTAAATGTAAGCGATAGTTGTTGAGTATCTATGTCATCATACCATTTCATACCGGCCAGTACTTTATTACCTTTACAATGAATTGAAAAGTCCTTTCTAACGAAACATTCATAACCCTGACTATCAATGGCGAAATAAGAATCATCATCCCAAAAGCCACTGCAATCTTGAACGGGAATCCTAACATCATAATATTCATCTGTGGTGCTGCCTTGGCTAAAATTCCAAGGCTCACTGAAACAAGAAAGACTGCTGCTATTACCGGCAGTGAAATTTTAAGAGCTATCACAAACATACCGCTGAATGAATGAGCCAAAAATTTTAAAAAAGCCTGAATGCTTTCACCTTTAAGTGCAAATGCTGGTGCCAACTCATAAGAGTGAAAAATTGCTTTAATCATGAAATGGTGGCCATTAATGGCTAAGAATACCAATAGCCCAATAATATTCTTTAGCTGTCCTACAAGCGGTATAGAAATTTGTGCAAGGGGGTCAATGACTTCATTGATACCAAAGCCTATCTGCACGGCAAAATATTGCCCGGAAAGCTGAAATGCCGAAAACACAACACTAACCAAAAACCCAATGTATAAACCAATTATGATCTCCTGAATAACCATTAGGTAGTACACACCCATATTACCGGTAAGTGCTGCATTGCTGATTGAGAGTACCGGAAAGATAACCAGTGACACAAAAAATGAAAGCGCACCCCTCATAAGTAAAGGAATAGCCCCACTTGAAAAAAATGGAGCAATCACCATCATTGCTGTCATA
>JBFLZD010000064.1 GCA_040756435.1 Spirochaetota bacterium
CGGGGGTGTACACTATTTTTATATTTTATTCAAATTTCTACGTTTAGGAATAATTAGTAATTTTCTACAGTAATTTACTCTCTATATTTTCTCCATAAAGATTATCTTTTTCCTGTAATACTTTACATAACTTATTGTTCAGGAATAAATAGTGTACCATACATATAATAGTAACTGTCTACATCAATATATGTAGTTTAGTTTATTATTAATACAATGCTTTGATAAATCATTAATTTGAAAAAATTTGTTGATAAATTATTATGGAGAGATAGTATATCCTTACTTTAAGGAGGTAAGGAATGCTTGCAAAAAAGACTTCAAAAAATCAGTTAACATTGCCAGCAAAAATAGTAAAAGAATTCCCTGGCATTGATTATTTTGATATAACAGTGAAGAATAATAAAATAATAATGGTTCCTGTTGTTATGAAACCGCAAACAAGCATTAATGCTATAAGAGAAAAAATAAAAAAGTTAGGTATTAATGATGAAGATATAAAGGATGCTATCAAGTGGACAAGAAAAAGGGGAAAATAGCCGATGGGATTTTGGTAGTTCTTGATACAAATATAATAGTATCTGCAATTCTTTTTAAAGGGGAAGTTTCAACGTTAATGGCGTTATGGCATAATGAAGCGATAAAACCTGTTATAACAAAAGAAATTTTTGATGAAATACTTGCTGTTTTAGAGTATCCTAAGTTTAAACTTACACAGCAGGAAAGAGATTATATTATTAACGAAGAAATAATCCCTTTTTTTGATGTCATTGAAGATAATCATCCTGATATTTCTATATGTATAGATAAAGATGATAATAAATTTATAAGTTGTGCTTTGTCTGCAAAAGCAAAATATATTATTAGTGGTGATAAGGAATTATTGGAGATAAAAAAATATCATGATATACATATCATTTCATTCAATGATTTCATGAATTTATTTAAATAAAAGAAATTGAATTGTCAGTTTATTGTTACGCTAACCCATATCCATGGCGTATTGCCTGCATGTTGGCAGGAATTGTATGTGATAAGCGTTCAGGGATTACCTGATCAATTACTTTTTCTATGTCATCAACCGTAAGTACATTACTGTTTTTTAATAATGCACCCAATGCTATCATGTTAGCTAACTTTGCATTGCCCAATTTAACAGCTTCTTCATTGCAGAACAAACAACACGATACAATATCATTGCGCCGATTTGTGGATGTGTTAATGAGGCTTTCGTTTGCAACAAGTAAACCATCTGGCCTCAATATATGAATATAGGTATCATAGGCAATCTGATCCATAACAAGAAGTGCATACGGATGATTGGTAATGGGTGATCCTATCTCTTCATCGGAAATAACCAAAAAAACGTTGGTGCGCCCACCACGTTTTTCAACACCATACGATGGGAGGTATGTCACCTCATAGCCTTTATTGATGGCAGCAACAGCAACAAGCTGGCTTATAATCTGAATACCCTGCCCACCAAAACCTGCCATAATCATGTCGTAATACATTGAATGACTCCTTCAACAGTAACTATCGGTTTACAAAAAATCCTTACCGGTACGTTCTTTAAATACACCCAGTGGGAAATAAGGTATCATTTCATTTTCAAGTTTGTCAATTGCCTCTGTTGGCGAAACGCGCCAGTTAGTGTTGCAGGTTGAAAGCATCTCAACAACGGAAAATCCCATTTCATTTATCTGCATGGTAAATGCTTTTTCCACTGCTTTTTTTGCCTGCATAACATATTTTGGCTTGTGCAGTGCAACACGGGCTGAATATGCAACACCTTCTAACGTTGCAAGCATCTCGGCCATACGTATGGGATAGCCTTCAGTACGGAAATTGCGTCCATAGGGAGTGGTTGTAGTTTGCTGACCCAATAATGTTGTTGGTGCCATCTGGCCACCAGTCATGCCGTACACTGAATTATTAATATAAATTACAGTAATATTCTCTCCGCGGTTTGCTGCGTGAATAACTTCGGCGGTCCCTATCGAAGCCATATCGCCATCACCCTGGTATGCAAAGATGATACGATCAGGCAGTACCCGCTTCATGCCAGTGGCGCATGCCGGTGCTCTTCCATGCGGTGCTTCCAGTACATCTATATCTAAATATTTATACAAAAATACACAACAGCCAACACCCGGAATGCCAATAGTTTTTTCACGTATACTTAACTCATCAATGACCTCAGCAACAATGCGGTGAGCTATGCCATGAGTACAACCCGGGCAAAAGTGTGTTGGGGTGTCTTTTAAAGTTTTGGGTCGAGTAAATACTGCCTGCATGGTAGCCTCACTAGAGTATTTTTTTAACCTGTGCCATAATATCGTCAGGATAGGGAATACCACCACCTGGTCTGCCGTAAAAATATACTTTGGTGCCATTGTGGCAAGCTAACTGAACATCACGCAGCATCTGGCCGGTGTTCATTTCAACAACCAGCACTTTATGGATGCGCCTGGAATATTCATGTATTGCTTTTGATGGAAATGGGAATAATGTAATTGGACGAAGCAATCCGGCTCTGACCCCTTCCTGGCGTAAAAATTGTATAGCAGTTTTTGCAATCCGTGAAGGAGTGCCAAATGCAATGATCATGATATCAGCATCATCTAGATGGCGGGTTTCATACATAACTTCGTTTTGTTCCATTGTGTCATATTTTTTCTTTAAATCCAGGTTGTGAATTTCCATTTCACCAGGGCCAAGGAACAATGATTTGATGAGCTGTGCTGGCCGACCCTTTGCTCCGGTCAGTGCCCAGGGTTTTTGTGGTATTATTACCGGATCTTTAGGTGTTAATCGACATGGTTCCTGAAACTGCCCAACCATAGCATCAGCCAGTATCATTGCAGGATTTCGATATTTGTCGGCAAGTTCAAATGCTTTTATGGTTAAGTCAAACATCTCCTGGCATGACGCAGGTGCCAGCACTATATTACGATAATCGCCATGACCGCCACCATGCACAGCCTGGTTATAATCGCCCTGTGTGGGTGCAATGCCGCCAAGCCCGGGTCCAATACGCATGATATTCACAATAACTGCGGGAAGCTCTGACCCCGCTAAATAGGAAAATCCTTCCTGCATCAGCGAAATGCCAGGTCCGGAAGATGATGTCATTGCTCTGGCACCCGCAGCGGATGCACCAAGTATCATGTTGATTGAAGCAATTTCGCTTTCAGCGGGAATAAATGTTCCGCCAACACGGGGCAGATGTTTAGCCAGGTATTCAGGGATATCGTTTTGCGGTGTTATGGGATAGCCAAAATAAAACTTACATCCTGCCTGTATTGCGCCTTCAGCAAGAGCAATATTTCCTTTTGTTAACACTCTCATTTGTACACCTCAATGGCAGTATCAGGGCACATAAGTGCACAGGTCTTGCAACCGGTGCACAGGTCTTTTTTATCAGGTGATAATTCAGCAGGGAAATAACCAATTATATTATATTGTTTTGAAATGGTGATTATCTGCTTGGGGCAGTACGTAACACAAAAATAACATCCTTTGCAACGGTTGGTGTCTATCACTATGTGCGCCATGGGCTCATCTCTTCAGTGTAATGGTATTGTATGGTAACTATCGCCAAGATAACAGTTTACGTTAACTGTTAAAGAAACTACATAAATAATACTTGCATCCTGTACGATAATAGTAAAGAATACTAATTATCAAATCTATCGCTATGTAAATTATATGTCAATAAAAAGTAATTGGGTTATACAAAATTGTTATGCACATAAATTTGTAATGATAGTTATGGGCGATAGTTACTGTGAAAAGGGTGATTGATGGATAGTAAAGAACGAATAGCCTTAATACGAAAAGGCAATGAATTTTTTAACCAGGGCAAAATCAAGGAAGCTATTGAGATCTTTGTTAAAACGGGGTATAAGGATGGGCTGCAGCGCATAGGCGATTACTACTACTACGATAAAAAGCTTCCGCTTATTGCATTGAAATTTTATAGGATGAGTGGAAGTCAGAAAAAAATAGATGAAATAATGGAACGAATGATATTTGCTCTTGGCAAGTGGTTAGGTAATGATAAAGTTAAAGATAGCCCATTTAAGGTCAAACTACCTCCCCTGAAAGTATCTCCCAAATTGAAAATGCTGGCTCAGGAAATTCTTGAAAAACATAAAGAAGAAGATAAATAAAAATTGTAAGTAAAAATTCCTATAACTACTTTTCAAAGTAACGTAGTGTATTGTCATCCCTGCTCATAGCGCTATAGATATGAGAGCATTTTTAGCCTGGGAATAATAATTAATTAACTTTTAAAAAAATTAGAAAAAAATTTGACAATTTTTATATGCATATTATAGTTAGTACTACTAACTATATGAAGGGGCACATATGATGACACAAAACCTTGATGAAAACCTTATGGCTATACTTGATAAATTTGCTGATATCAGGCGTTCAATGCTGTGGAAGATATCTGAAAACTATAATCTTACGCCATTGCAGATTCAGATATTACAATACATTAATGGGTGCTCGGTAACGAGAAATATTACTCCATCTGACATTGTGAAGAATCTATACATCAGTAAAGCTACTGCAAGTGTTGCACTGAAAACGTTGCACCAAAAGGGTATGATACGCAAAAATGCAGACAGACAGGATAGCCGCAGTTACTATCTCACATTATCAAAAAAAGCAGAAAATCTTTTAACTGTGATAGAACAATCAAAAAAGGATATTATACGGTTTTTAGGAAATATGTCATCCAATGATAAAAAAGGTGCATTCACAGTATTAACACAACTGATTACAGCAATGCAGAATAATGGCATCATTGATTACGTGGCGTTATGTGTAAACTGTGAATATTGCAAACAGGTAAACCCGCACACATTTCAGTGCACATTAACAGGGCGTGTTTTTGAGTATGATGGTATTAATGTTGGATGCTGCAATTTTGCAGATAAAAGAGCAGTGTAATTTTTACATGGTGAAAATAGCTTTTATTAACGGGAGTACCCAATGACTACAAACCACAAGGCAATTGCACATGATATTGGCGTATTGGGAAAATTTATTCAGATATATTGTAATGGTAAACATAATACCAGGAAGTCAAAAGTAAAGGGCAATGGAAAAATTGCTCAGTATATAGACGGGCTTAATGTGGAATTATGTGATGATTGTAAAAAATTATTGCTTTATGCTGCAAGTAAGCGTATTATATGCCCATACGATCCAAAGCCTGCCTGCAAAGATTGCACTACCCATTGCTATGCTGAACCAAACCGATCAAAAATACGCCAGGTCATGCGCTATTCCGGGATGCGGATGATTTTGAAGGGAAGCATTTCATATATTAAGAAATTTTTGTAATATTTTGCGGGTGCACATAACCTTGTTTTTTAACGTGGGGATGTAATATTTTTTAAAGAAGGAATTAATTTTTATTTTTTTACAGTAAACAAAATAAGTCAAGGAGGTTACAATGTTAAAACCACAGTGGCGTGCAGTATTGTTTTTTTTGCTGATACTGTGTTTTGGGGTGTTAATTTTTGGAGGTTACATGATTAAAAAAGAAAAACCTCCAATTCCAGAAAAGGTGGTGAGTCCTGATGGTGTTGTATTATTTACCGGTGATGATATCATCAAAGGACAAAATTATTATTTCAGTCGGGGAGGGCACCATATAGGTACCATCTGGGGTCATGGATCATACCTTGCACCTGACTGGTCGGCTGATTATTTGCATCGTGCAGGCCTTTACGTGGCAGCAAGATTTGCAGGTTTAAATGCTGATGAATCATCAGCGTTTTCGCAAGAAAATTTTGATAAACTTGATGTGGTAAAAAAAGCTGAATTAACGGCTCTGGTTACAAAAGAAATGAAAGAAAACAGATATGATGCTGTACAAAAGGTGCTTACCTTTACCACCCATCAGGCTGAGGCGTTTAATCATTTAAAGAAATATTATACAGATCTTTTTACACAGGGGAATGACCGCATGGGTTTACAGCCTGGTATAGTTACCCGTGAAAATGAAGGACATATCATTACCAGTTTCTTTGCATGGCTTGCATGGGCTGCTGGTACAAACCGCCCGGAGCAGGCTGTAACCTATACCACAAACTGGCCATATGATCCGCTGGTTGGAAATACTCCGGTAGCTGATGCGATTGTATGGTCCATTGTAAGTGTTGTGCTCTTGATTTTAGCATTGGGAATGGTGCTATTCTTCTATAATCGTTATATGAAAGAAGAAGACTATACGGCTTCACTGGCAAAGTTAGAAGAACCAGAGCCATCTTCAAGTCAAAAAGCAACGGTTATTTACTTTTTTGTGGCAATGTTGCTTTTTATTTTACAGATTGCAACGGGTTCGTTAACAGGACATTTCACTGTTGAAGGTACTAAATTCTTTGGATTGAATATTGCCTCAATACTTCCGTATGCACTGGTTCGAACTTGGCATATTCAGCTGGCTATTTTTTGGATAGCTACATGCTTTCTGGCTACGGGACTTTTTGTAGGACCTTATGTTGGTAAAGAGCCAAAACATCAGGGAAAGCTGGTTATAGCACTGTTTGCAGCAGTTGTTGTGGTGGTGTTGGGCACACTTGGGGGCACCTGGCTTTCAATAAAAGGATTCTTTGGTGGTGAAGGTTTTCTTTTTGGCCATCAGGGTTATGAATATATTGAACTTGGAAGAGTGTGGCAGCTTCTTCTTATTGTTGGGATGATTATATGGCTGGTTCTTGTATTAAGAGCTATCGCTCCTGCTTTAAAAAGTGAAAAAGACAAAGGCGGGCTTACACATCTTTTACTATACAGTGCAATAAGCATCCCGCTTTTTTATATGGCAGGGCTAATGTATGGTAAAGGATCACATCTTTCTGATGCAGAGTACTGGCGCTGGTGGGTAGTACATTTATGGGTAGAAGGATTTTTTGAAATCTTTGCAACAGTTACATTGGCATTTGTACTTTCACGAATTGGAGCAGTAAGCCAGCGTTTTGCACATATCACAGTATATTTAAGCATTTTCCTGTATCTTGGTAGTGGGGTTATAGGTACTTTTCATCACCTTTACTGGACAGGTACACCTATACCCATTATGGCACTGGGTGGGGTATTTTCAGCTCTGGAAGTTGTGCCACTGGTTTTACTTGGATTTGAAGCTGCTATGAATATGAAGACTTTAGAAAAGGCTGGACCAGGATATGAGTACAGATGGCCATTGTATTTCTTTATTTCAGTTGCATTCTGGAATCTGGTTGGGGCTGGTGTGTTTGGTTTTTTGATTAATCCTCCAATTGTATTGTATTATATACAGGGTATAAACACAACACCAATTCATGCTCATACTGCTCTGTTTGGAGTGTATGGTCTATTGGCAATTGCACTCATGTTGTTTTCGGTCAGACATATTTTTAAAAAAGATTCCTGGTCCGATAGTCTCCTTAAATGGAGCTTTTGGGGCTTGAATGGAGGATTGGTGTTAATGACAGTCATAAGCCTTATACCTTCAGGCTTTTATCAGTTTTATCATGCTGTTGATAAAGGACTATGGTATGCACGAAGTCCTGAGATTGCGACAAGCAATTTTATACGTACTGCATCATGGCTGAGAATAGGTCCTGATTTGATTTTCACAGCGGGTGCTTTTTTGTTAGTGGCGTTCCTTATTAAGGGTATATGGGGTTCATTTATTAAGAAGTAATTAATTTATTATGCGGAGGCTAAACGATGCCTCCGCATAATAGAATAGTTTTAATTGGAGGTAAAGGCTATGAACTTAGCAAGTGAAGATTTAATACAGGAACATGAAGCCATACTGTACGGATTGAAAATTCTAGAAAAAATGATTGAGATGTATTCCCGTACTAAAAATATTAATTTTGATGAGATAAGTGAGATAATTAATTTCTTTAAACTGTTTGCGGATAAGTGTCATCATGGGAAAGAAGAAGGATTACTTTTCCCTGAGATGGAAAAAGCTGGTATACCAAAAGAAAATGGTCCTATTGGGCAGATGTTATATGAGCATGATGAAGGTAGAAATTATATCAAATTGATGGAAGAAGGATTACATAAAAACCTTGATTTTTTTGTTGAAAATGCATTACAATACATCAATCTTTTGCGAAATCATATTGTAAAGGAAAACACTATTTTGTTTCCTCTTGGTGATAGGAAAATCCCCAATGATATTCAGAAAAACCTTTTAAAAGCCTTTGAAAAACATGAAGAAGTTGTCATGGGTAAAGGAACACATGAACAGCTTCATGAGTTGCTGCATAAATTTGGTAAGAAATATATTGAGGAATTACATTGATGAATGTTAAAATCAAAAATAATGTGTACTGGATTGGAAAAATTGATTGGGAATTAAGGTTTTGAGATAGTACATGAGGGGTTTCGGTGTTTGTGGAATCCTGATGAAGAAAGTTTGAAAAAGTGTAAATCTTTTGGCAAAAAGTACTTCATTAATGCATTTAAAATTATAACGGAGGATTAAATGAGTGAGTTTTTAAGTGATATGAGTAAAAAGAAGGAACAGCTTAAAACTATGATTAAAAAGCTTCATGAGGGAGCGGATGTCAATGAGATGAAAGCCATCTTTAAAAAGGAGTTTGGCAATGTGATGCCTCATCAAATCAGTATGCTTGAAGAAGAGCTTATTAATGAAGGCATGCCTCAGGAAGAGGTGCACAGGCTATGTCAGTTGCATATAGACCTTTTCAGAGAGTCTATTGATGCAGGAAAAGTTGATGTTCCTGAAGGCCATCCTTTGTATATTCTGTATACTGAACATAGCAGACTTCTTGAATTTGCACAGCAATTAGTACAAAGTGCAACCAAACTTTTTGATATACCCGATACTGCTACATTTGCACGGGTTCAGCAGTTAATTGAATTTTTTAAGGAATCAGCAGTGCACTATCTTCGTGAGGAAAATGTTCTTTTCCCGGTACTGGAAAAATACGGTGTGACTCAGCCACCAAAGATTATGTGGATGGAGCACGACAATATACGGGCAATTGAAAAGAGTTTATATGAGATAGTAGATACGCTGGCAGGTGGCATTACAAAGGAACTATCGCACACATTACAAACACAGGCTATACGGCTTAGTGAGACACTGGCCGACCATTTTTATAAAGAGAACAATATATTGTTTCCAACGTCATACAAGTTTTTTAATGAAGATGACTGGAAGCTTGTAAAACAGGAATTTGATGGCATTGGGTATATGTCATATAGTCCGGTAACTGACACAGAAAAAGGCGAGGCAGCAAGCACACGATTGGCAGGTGGTACTGTAGAATTTGAAACGGGGAACCTGACGATAGAGCAGCTTCAGGCTATGCTTGATACCATGCCAGTAGATTTTACATTTATTGACAAAGATGATGTGGTGCGTTACTTTAATAATGCACCCGACCGCATCTTTGTACGCTCTAAAGCTGTTATTGGGAGAACTGTGCAAAACTGTCATCCGGATAAAAGCATCCACGTGGTTAACCGTTTGCTTAACGAAATGAAACAGGGGAAGCGCAATAAGGCTGAGTTCTGGATTACATTAAATGGTCGTTTGATTTATATTACCTACTATGCGGTGCGCCAGAATGGTGAATATATGGGATGCCTGGAGGTTACGCAGGATATTACCGATATTCAGAAGATAACCGGGCAGAAGCGATTGCTGGATTAAACTTTTTTGGAGGTACTGAGTTGGTACACAACAAACAATTGCGTGTGGTTGTCATTGGTGCTGGTTTTGGCGGTTTGTGGGTGGCAAAAACGTTGGCTAATACAAACTATGAGGTGATAGTTATTGATAAAAATAACTATCACACATTCTTGCCGCTGTTATATCAGGTATCTGCTGCTGAAGTTTCTCCCGAGCAGATTGCGTCACCTGTGCGTAATATTGTTAGAAAACACAATAATATAAAGTTCATTCGTGGTGCTGTAAGTAAGATTCAGTATGCTTCAAAGACTGTTGTGTGCCTGGGTCAGGAGATACCGTTTGATTATCTAGTTATATCAGCAGGCAGTGAAAATCATTATTTCAATATTCCAGGTACCGTACAATTTGCATTCCCCCTTAAAACCTTGGATGATGCAATGGTTTTGCGCAACCATATCCTTACCTGTTTTGAACGGGCTTCGTTTGTGGCTGACGAAAAACAGCGAAAGCGCCTGCTTACTGTGGCCATTGTTGGTGGTGGACCAACAGGGGTTGAATTTGCTGGTGCACTGGCAGAGTTGATTGCCGGGCCGCTAACAAAAGATTTTCCTGAATTGCAACATGAGGCTTTAACTGTGTATCTTATTGAGGCTAGTGATAGGCTAATTGGGATGTATCCCCAAAAGCTCTGTGAATATACTTGCAAGCAGCTAGAGAAAAAAGGGGTAAGGGTTATACTGAATACAGCAGTAACAAAGATTGATGCTACAGGAGTCCATTTGAACAATGGCAATATTGTACCCACTGAAACAGTAGTGTGGACAGCAGGTGTTAAAGGCGAGCTTGTAGCAAATGATTTGAATGCTAAAACAATGCCCAATGGAAGAGTCATAGTGGATGAATATTGCAGGGTGCCCGGATATAATGATGTGTTTATCATTGGCGATTTAGCTTGCTTTACACAGGATGGCAAGCCACTTCCCATGATAGCACCAGTTGCGATGCAGCAGGGAAGATATGTGGGCAAACACTTAATACAAAAGCTTAAAGGGAAAACGCCCAAACCTTTCCGGTATAGGGATAAAGGTGGTATGGTTGCCATAGGACGTAATAAAGCAATTGCTCAGATTGCAGGTTTGCATCTGAAGGGATATATTGCATGGATAATATGGATTTTTATTCATATACTGTATTTGATTGGTTTTAAAAATAAAATTTTTGTCATGATTAACTGGGTCTGGAGCTATATCTTTTTTGAAAAAAGTGTGCGGCTCATTTTACCGCGATGTTGTGATGATCCTCACGGTGATTTATGTTTACAACGAGGAAGAAGTTGTAAGGGATAACATTGTACTGGAGTAACAATATGAGTAATCTATTTTCAAATCCGCAAAATTTTGTTGATGCTATTGACTATCAAAGCAATGCAATTGTGAGCAAAACCGTACTTCAAAATAATGGTGGTAGTCTGACACTGTTTGCATTTGATAAAGGGCAAGCGTTGAGTGAGCATACTGCACCGTTTAATGCTTTTGTCATGGTAATAGATGGGGAATTTATTATTACTATTGGTGGAAAAGAAAATACGGTAAAAGCAGGGGAGGCTATCATTATGCCCGCTAACGTACCCCATGCTCTTGTTGCAGTGAAAAATGCAAAGATGCTTCTTGTTATGATAAAGGGATAGTTATGATAGTATGTATTCAACATGTGCCATTTGAAACACCAGGGTATATACTGGATTGGGCAATTGTACAAAAAAAAGATGTGGCGATAGTTACTGCATATACAAACCAAGATTTTCCTGTTGCTGATTTGGTTGAGATGCTTGTTATTATGGGTGGTCCTATGAGCGTTCACGATGAACGAAAATACCCATGGCTTGTTACGGAGAAGCGCTTTATAGAAAAAGTAATAAACAAAAAGAAACCTGTTTTAGGAATTTGTCTTGGTGCTCAAATTATTGCCGACGTACTGGGAGCACGAGTATATAAAAATCATACAAAAGAAATTGGTTGGTATGAGGTTAAAAGGGTTATATCAAAAAATACTGTTTCACAAATTTTACCAGATACTTTTATGGCATTTCACTGGCATGGTGAAACATTTGATATACCTGCAGGAGCTACTCATATTGCTTCTACTGGTGTATGTGCCAATCAGGCGTTTGCCATTGATAATAGAATAATAGGCTTGCAGTTTCATTTAGAGATTACTGCACAGGGTGTGTATGATCTTTTAGAAAATTGCAGTGATGAGCTTACGGAAAATGGCCATATCCAGAGTAAAGACGATATTATAGCAGGTATTCGTTACTGCAATCATACTCATGCAATCATGGATTCACTGCTTGAAGCTTTTTACCGTGAACTATCGCACATAAAGTAAAATGTTTTTGGAGGTATTTGCTGTTCCACATGTACTATAGAAATAAAAAATCATTATTTATTTTTTTAGAGGTGAGCCATGAAATATAAAGTATATACAGTACTTGTAATATTTATTTTACTATTGGCGTTTGGTGTCTATGCCACTGCATTCTTTTTGCAGAAAACATCCACACCTCAGTATTGCGGCAGTTGCCATGTAATGATTCCTCAGTATGAAGATTGGTTTTATATTGGCAAGCATACTCAGATTGCCTGTGTGGATTGTCACCTGCCGCATAACAACAGTGTTAATTATCTTTTATGGAAGGGGCTTGATGGCATGAAGGATGTAGTTCTTTTTTATACTAGGTTATATGGTGAAGTGATTCATTCTTCAGCGCATGCGCGTAAAACAATACAGGCTAACTGTATACGATGCCACAGTGAGATGGTGAGCCGTATTGATGGCAGTGCAATGCAGTGCTGGGATTGCCACAGGTATTTTTATCACAATATCATTCATTAAATTTTTTACTGGAGGTTACCAATGGAATTTTTAAACAATCTTATTCAAAAAATTGAACGTAAACATATTATTATTGCAATTGGTGCTATTGTGGCACTGTCATTTTTTATATACCTCATTGGAGCGCTTGGACCCTCAGAGCCAAAACTTGTACTTGTTGGAACTATTCCCGACAATGAATATGACCCTGTAGAGTGGGGCAAGGTGTATCCGTTTGAATATGAGTCATGGAAAAAAACACAAGAACCACGGCCAGCAGGTAAAAGCTTTTATAAAAAGGGCTGGGATACAGATAAGGTTATATATGATAAATTATCAGAATATCCATTTATGGCATTGCTTTTTAAAGGGTGGGGGTTTGGCATTGCATATAATGAACCGCGTGGGCACTGGTATATGCGTATTGATCAGGATGAGATTGATCAGTCGCGGACAAAAGCTGGTGGTATTTGTTTAAACTGCAAGACGCCGTATATGGATGCATTAGTTGCTCAGTATGGAAATTCTTTTTACAGCATGAAGTGGCAGGATGCTATCGCCAAAATTCCACCAAAACATAAAGACTTGGGTGCAACCTGCATTGATTGCCATGATAACAAAACTATGGGATTAAAGATTAATAGAAATGCATTTAAAGAAGGACTTGCAAAATTAGGAAAAAAAGAATTTACCAGGCAAGAAATGCGAACGTTGGTGTGTGCACAGTGCCATGTTACCTACAATATACCGAAGAATGACCAAATGCAATCAATTGGGCTACAGCATCCGTATGAGGGAAGTAGCTGGGGAAACATTTCTATTGAAAATATCATTAAACTTATAAAAAAGAATGCCAACTGGGCCGAGTGGAAACAGGAGGTAACTGGTTTTAAGGTTGGATTTTTACGGCACCCTGAATTTGAATTTTTTACACGGCAGAGTGTTCACTTTAATGCAGGACTTGCCTGCGCGGATTGTCATATGCCATATAAACGCGTTGGTAGCTTTAAGATTTCGGATCACAACGTGATGAGCCCGCTGAAGGACGACCTTTTTGCCTGCTTAAAATGTCATCCGCAATCTAAGGACCGATTGGTAAAACAGGTAAAAGAAATTCAGGATAGGACCATATCGCTGTTGTTGAAAGCTGGCTACCATGAAGCAGTAGTAGCAAAGCTTTTTGAGCGTGTGCACAATCAATTTAAAGATACGCTTGCTTCTGATCCATTATATGCGCAGGCTAAAGATTTTTACCTGGAAGCGTTGTATCGTTTGATTTATATGGGGGCAGAAAATTCAATTGGTTTTCATAATCCAGAAGAGGCGGGAAGAATATTGGGTGATTCCATTGGTTTTTCTACTAAAGCTGAAGGTTTGTTGCGACAGTTACTGATTAAAAAAGGCATTGATGTTGGACAGGGTATAAACTTAGAACTTGCAAAATATCTTAACAACCGTGGTGAGCAAAAGCTGATGTTTAAACGAGAGCAGGAGTTTACAGATCCATTTGGTATTGTAGAAAAAACTGTTCCAAGAGGAAGTTTGGGGTTATAAGGGAAAATAATCCTATAATTTATATTCACAATGAGGCTTCCGGAATATCTTTCTGGAAGCTTTTTTGTTTTTATACAATATTTGCATTGGATTACAGTGAAGTAATCATTAGGGATTTATTTTAAGGTTTGGGTATTTTTTATATTTATATGCTTTTTAATAGCTTTGGTGGTGGTCCCCAGTAGAATTTCAGGCAATGTATGCCTTTTTCTCTGTAAAAATCAAATGTATATGACCTATTTTCGTAATAACTGAGCAAATTATTTGGATAGTTATCGGTATTAATTTCTTTTAAACGCTTTTGAAAATACAGAAAAAATTCATCCAACACATTTTCAGTACAAAACTCAATTACATGTGCAAGGGACATCTTCCACAACTTTTTCACATCCAATAAAAACTCATATTCGGACTGATACAGCACCAGATGGACCCTTTTCCATGGATTATCAATGTTTCGTTTTCTGTATGCTATCCGTTTGAATGCAATGAATTTCCTTTTTTCCTTTTTAGCTGCATACATCACCATGTACACAAGCAGCGAACGTAATGGAATAGAAAGTTTTTGTGAATACTCTTGTAATACGGCAAGGTGAATAAGCGAAATACAGGTAGTTGTTTCAAAATACATTATATCCTCCCAAAGTTCATAAGAATTGTGTTTTTGTATATACATATCATATATGAAAAATTCATTTGTCAATTGTTTTATATGGTTGTAATTATGGTTGTGTAGATAATAAGTATAATTATATTCAATAAGCGTATGTATATTGTCTCATATATGTGAATAATGACATACAGTTAATAAAATTCAGATAATACAGTTAACTTTAATTTTATTCAATGCAAAATATCGTTATATATAAAAATGGATTAACTTAACTGCCATGAAAGTATTATAAATATTTTATTCTTGCCTTTTACAACAAATCCTTATATACTACCAAATAACAGGATAAAACTATATGCTACTCACACTGCTTCACAATATCACATGGCTTGTTGCCTTAAGTGTACTATGGGGGCCAATCGTTACAATGAGGAAACATTACCCCGCCACTTATAGAATCTTATCCGGTTTATTATTTGGTTTATGTGCAATTGCAGCTATGGCAACGCCACTAACATTTGAAGAAGGCATAATTTATGATGGGCGTTCGGTTGTTATTGCATTATCAAGCCTCTATGGTGGAGGAATAGCTTCACTTATCGCATCACTTATTGCAGGCATATATCGTATATATCTTGGTGGCGCGGGGATGTATGCAGGTGTTGCCAGTGTGATAGTGTCTGCAGTAGCAGGTTTGGTGTTACGGAGGGTATATAACAATTCACCAACCACAATCCCCCTGTACATTATTATAGCTTTTGCAATTACTACTCATGTTCTTGTATTATTGTGCCAGTTGCTTTTGCCATGGCCAAAGGGGATAACAGTAATAACAACAATGGGCATTCAGTATGTAATGGTGCTTTCAACTGGATTGGTTGCCATAGCACTTGTATTTAATGTTATAGAAAGCAGGGCGCTGGCATTGCAGAAATTACAGGCCAGTGCAGATTTTTTACAGGATGTGTTGAGTATTACCCCATCGGTTGTCTTCAGTATGAATCCCGACGATTATACTATAACCTGGATTAGCCCCAACGTAGAAGTAATTGTGGGGTTTACACCTGAAGAGGTTATGCGTGATAATTGGTTTAAAAGGATAGTCTATTCCGAAGATATAAAGAACTTTGAAATGCTTCTCAATGATATAGCGGTGCATAATTATGCATCGGTTGAATGCCGTATTGTAGATAAATTTTCAGCAATAAAATGGATTGATATTAATCTCAGGGCTGTTCGTTTGGATGAGGGGAAAATAACGGGAATATTTGGTTCAATAACCGATATTACACAACGTAAAAAGTTAGCAAACCAGCTTAAAGAGAGTGAAGAGCGTTACAGAACAATTTTTGCAAACAGTAAAGCAGTGATGCTTATCATTGATCCGGATACAGGGAATATTGTTGATGCCAATGAAGCAGCAGTGCAGTTTTATGGCTACAGCAGAAAAGAATTACATACAATGAAGATACAGCAAATAAATACCCTGCCACCTGAAGAGATTAAAGCACGGATGGAAGAGGCACGTGCGTATAAACGGGTTTATTTTGAATTTAAACATAGAAAAAAAGATGGCAGCATAGTTGATGTTGATGTGTACAGCAGTGCGGTAATGATTGGAGGAAAGCAATATTTATTTTCTATTATACATGATGTATCAGCCAGGCGCAAGGCCCAGGAGGCATTAAAGAAGAGCGAAGAATTATTCCAGCTTATTTTTGAAAATGCGCCAGTTGGTATTTATGCCTTTGATGAAAAGGGGATTATCACAGCATGCAATAGTAATTTTGTAAAAATAATTGGTTCCTCATATGCTGCGTTAATTGGGCTTAATACGTTACAACTTCCTGATACTAAAGTAGTTGATGCGGTGAAACAATGTCTTCAGGGAAAACAAACTGAATATAAAGACTGGTATAAGTCGGTTACGGCTGATAAGGTAACACCGGTAAGAGCACTTTTTTCACCTCTTATTGTTGGTGATGCGGTTATTGGTGGTCTTGCTATTGTGGAAGATATGTCATTGCAGTTTGAAGCTGCAGCACAAAAAGAAAAGTTAGAAGGGCAGCTGAGACAGGCACAAAAATTAGAGGCTATTGGTAGATTGGTTGGCGGCATTGCTCATGATTTTAATAATATATTGAGCATTATTTCAGGGTATGCAGAGTTAATTAAAATCAAAATAGAAAAAGATAATCCCATATATTCAGATTTAGAAGAAATATCAAATGCAACAAAACGAAGTGCTGAGATAGTACGACAGCTTTTAACATTTTCACGCCAGCAAAAAGTAAATCCAATACGGGTAAATCCAAATTATATCATAAAAAGTAATGAAAAGATGATAGCCGCAATGATAGGGGAAAATATTCAATTAAAGTTGGAATTATCTGATGATGTTCACGATATATGGATTGATACTGCAACATTTGTTCAAATACTTACCAATTTGGCTTCAAATTCACGTGATGCTATAAAAGATATTGGTACTATTACGATAGTAACTAAGAATAAATATTTAGATGAAGAATTTTGCGCAACACATCCCGGCTGTACACCAGGGAATTTTGTGATGATACAATTTGTTGATGATGGATGCGGAATGGATAAGGAAACAATGGATAGAATTTTTGAGCCGTTTTTTACCACAAAGGAGGTGGGGAAGGGAACCGGACTTGGCCTTTCAACGGTGTACGGCATAGTGAAACAGTTTAATGGGTATGTTAATGTATATAGTGAGGTGGGCAAGGGAACAGTGGTAAATATCTTTTTCCCAAAATATGTGGAAGAGGTTCCTGCTATACAATTAAAAGAGGAAATAAAAGATACAAAAATTGTTTTGCCCAAAAATAGAATTCTGGTAGTTGAAGATGATAATACAATCTTAGATATGTTAAAGAAGATGCTTTCTTTACTGGATCAGGAGGTCATTTCATATAATGACCCAATTACCGCACTTAGTATGGTAGATAACTATAAAGATACTGTCAATGTACTTATTGCCGATATTGTGATGCCACAGATGAATGGTATTGAACTGTATAATAAATTAAAACCCTTCATCCCGCACATAAAAGTCATTTTTATTTCAGGATATTCAGATGATGCATATAAAGAATTTATAAATGGGATAAAACCATCCATATTTTTACAGAAGCCATTTACTCTGGATGATTTAAAAAATGCTCTTGAAAAGATTGGCTAAAAATAATAAAAAGAGGAGATATATGCTTCACCACAGTATGGGTGAAGCTGCATAGCTGTAATATTACTTCTCATTGCTGTAAAAAACCAAAAAGGTGCGCATCAAACTTAAACGTGCAATGTAACCTCACTTCTTACATAAAAAGTTATTGACCAAATAGATATGATTTTTAATCATAATGTAAATGTAAAAATAATATAAATACATATTTCTTGGGGTTGTGGATGAAAGCAGAATTGCGCAGGCAACATATCCTTGATTGCGCAAAACAGGTATTTGCCGAAAAAGGATATTATGAAGCATATGTAGAAGATGTGATTAAGGTTGCACATATAGGTAAAGGCACTATTTATGAATACTTTCGTAACAAAGAAGATTTATTTTTATCACTTTTAATTAGATCTTTAGAAGAATGGAAACGAACGGTCAGTATTAGCCATCAGGATATTAAGACATTGGATCCAGTGTCATATTTTCGTTATAGGATTAAACGTACAATAGTATTTTTAAATGAGGATAGGCAACTGACATCAATTTTATTGAAAACAGGGTTTGGTTTTAATCCACATATACAAAAGCTAATAGGCGAATTTGAGAAAAATTTAAGGAAACACATATTACATGATTTGCGGCTTGCAAAACATTTAGGTATTTTAGTTGATGGTATTGATTTACAGGTAACCACAAGTATTTTAATTGGTGGCATATTGATGATAGCTTACCAGGCAATTTTATCGGTCCCTCATTTGAATGAATCTGAAATCGATGATTTGACTGATAAATTTTTGATTACGTTTATTAGAGGTATGTTCTGGCCCCGATTTATCAAGCACTTATTTTGCTTAATATATAATAATTCTCCAAAGCGTCGTTAGGCGAAACATAGCCAAGTCTTTCAAGCATCCACTCGTTATTGTACAACTCAATAAATTCA
>JBFLZD010000065.1 GCA_040756435.1 Spirochaetota bacterium
ACAGTTTCATTTGTTTGCGATTTGCGTAACGATAAGTATTGTAATAGTTCCTTTCTGCCTAATACCTTCCCATCAGCAATAAATCCATTGTCCTGAGGATAAATTTCAATAACCTGCGATGGTTCAACTTTCACTGTCCCGGCACTTAACGAGGGAAGGCTCAAGAAAACACCCTGACGTATAATAAATGAAGCGGTGACAATAAAAAATATCAAAAGGTTAAATGATAAATCTGCAATTGGTGTTGTATCAAAGTCAATAAGCCGTGATTGTTTTTGCTGTGGTTTGTTTTTACGCGTAAACCAGTACATTATACACCTTCCAGTGTTGTAGTACTTTCAATCTGTGAGTATCGAGGCAATTGTTTAGTTTTAAGCATAATAAGTTCAGATGCTTTTGCATACACGTTTTGCAAGATGTGAACATAGAAATGGTAAAATGCTAATGTGGGTACAGCTATGGATAATCCACCTGCAGTTGTGATAAGGGCAATCTGTATACCAACGGCAACCACCTTTGCGTTAACTGTTGTTGCTGCTGCAATTGAAGCAAATGCTGCAATCATACCCTGGACGGTACCAAAAAATCCAATGATTGGTGCTAAATTACCCACCGCATTCAGCAGTACCAGCCCTTTTTCCAGCTGGTTATAATACAGCTGCATATTTTTTTCAAGGTCATCTATTGCTTCCTCACGGAACCTGTATGTGCTTTGATTGAGTAATTTATTCAATTTATTTTCAATATGTACTGTATCCCATATTTTGATTTTAAAATAAAATAAGGAACGTTCTATAATAATGGTTAAACCTACAATGCCTAAAAACAGTATAGGCCACATCAAAATTCCACCCTGCTTAAAGGTAGTCCATAAATTGGATGAATTGGGCGATAGTTCCTGTGCAAATAATGGTTGACTTAGAAAAAGAATAATGAACGTTACTATTTTATTCATATAGGACCTCATCTAAAAAAATTTCTTAGAGCTGGATGGATAGTATTGAACATATTCCAAATTTAAAGCTATGTCAATTACTTTATTGAGCAAAACATTGTAAACTAATTTTCAGAGGTAACAATACATGAATATTCTTATAACTGGTACTGCAGGGTTTATTGGTTTTTATACTGCATTGCGCTTTTTACAGGAAGGATATAACGTTATTGGTGTTGATAATATGAATAGGTACTATGATGTATCGCTTAAGGAAGCGCGCAATAACATTTTGAAGCAATATAAAAATTATGATTTTTATCATAGTGATATAGCTAATTATCAGGAACTATCGGACATATTTAAAAAACATACTTTTGACTACGTGGTACATTTAGCTGCTCAGGCAGGTGTGCGCTACAGTTTAGAACATCCGTTTGACTATGTTCACAGCAATGTTGTTGGGTTTATGAATATACTTGAATGTTGCAGGCATAATCCTGTGAAACATTTAGTATATGCATCTTCAAGTTCAGTATATGGATTAAATTCTTGTGTGCCATTTTCTGTGCATGATAATGTTGACCATCCTGTTTCACTGTATGCTGCAACGAAAAAGTCAAATGAACTTTTTGCCCATTGCTACTCACATTTATATTCAATCCCATCAAGCGGGTTGCGTTTTTTTACCGTATATGGTCCATGGGGTAGACCTGATATGGCTTACTTTAAATTTACAAAAGCTATTTTTGAAGGCAAGCCTATAGATGTATATAACTTTGGAGATATGGAGCGTGATTTTACTTATATTGATGATATAGTGGAAGGTGTATACAGGATTACATTTAAAGTGCCACACGGTCAACCGGAATTTGATACCATACATCCAGATCCAGCGTCAAGTAGCGCACCGTTTAGAATTTACAATATTGGCAATAATAAACCAGTGCAGTTAATGTATTTTATTGAAGTTCTTGAAAAGGAAATTGGCAAGAAAGCTATCATAAACTTTTTACCCATGCAGCCAGGTGATGTGCTTGCTACATTTGCCGATATTGATGAACTTACTGAAGCAGTAGAGTATAGACCTGTTACTTCAATAGAAGAGGGATTACATCAATTTGTACAATGGTATAAAGATTACTATAAGGTTTAATTATTACCATGAATTCTTTTACCACTATAGCGGCAGGAAATATAGTATCATTTAATTGTCTTTCAATGATTGCATAAGTGTTTCAATGGTAGTTTTGTATGAACCTTCTGTATCGTATTGCATAGATTTCTGCAAATAGGTTTTTGCCATCACGGTATCATTCATCTGGATGTAACAAATTGATGCATTTATCAGGGCCGCTGCCTTAATATATGTGTATTGATCCATTGTGTAGCGCTCGATGGCCAAAAAATACACCGCTGCCTTTTTATAGTCACCTATATTATAATAGTTTTTGCCAATGTAATAGTTACCGATACCTTGAATCAACTGATTATCGCTATTTTGTGTGATGCATTCTTGAAATGAGTCAATTGACAAATCGTATAGTTTGTCTTTATAGGCAATATAGCTGGCGTACAGAAGATTTTTATTTGCTATTGTTATGTTTTGAATCAATGCATTCCAGAATTCTCTATCTTCTTCAACTAGTGTAGTGGTAAGTTGTGCCCATGCTGATTGTAATAGAAGAAATAAAATTATATAATATTTTAAAAAATTTTTAATCATGATATGCTTTCCTACTATATGCCAATTTTATTAGGAAAGTTTACAAAAGATATAAAACTTTTGCAAGTAAATTATTGTTTAATAAATAATAGTTTAAAGGTATTTTATATTTAATGCAAGAATAAAATATAAAATAGAGAGTGTCCCAAAAGACATCTCTTTGCAATGACTTATGCCTTCCTGTCATTGCGAGGAACGAAGTGACGAAGCAATCTTGCTTTTGAGGGGCATTGAGATTGCTTCGCTACGCTCGCAATGACTTATGCCTTCCTGTCATTGCGAGGAACGAAGTGACGAAGCAATCTTGCTTTTGAGGGGCATTGAGATTGCTTCGCTACGCTCGCAATGACTTATGCCTTCCTGTCATTGCGAGGAACGAAGTGACGAAGCAATCTTGCTTTTGAGGGGCATTGAGATTGCTTCACTTCGTTCGCAATGACATTGCGCTCATGCCATTGCATGCCCTACCGTTTCTTTTGAGACGGCCCCGGAGTACACTCTATTCATTATGAAACTTTTTAAGGAATTATTGCAGAAATATTTTTATATTTATGGATAATGAGAGTTTAAAAAGATAGAGAAACAAAATAGTAATGTATTTTGATTTGTCTGTAACACTTAGTAAATAATAAAAATTCTTTAATCAAAAATGTTTTTAAAAAAATAATATACTCATGCGCCAATGAGTGGTTCCCTTTTGATAAGTATATGTTTGATATTAGCCTTACCCACAGAGAAATAAATGTGCTGTGATTCTAAAAGTTTAAAATTGTTCCACTGTGATACAATGGTTTCTGGATGTTGCTGATCTTTGAGTTGTTGCTTGGGTTGTTTTATTGTATCCATGTTGTATTTCCTTAATCTCAGGATAATGAAATAGTATGTTTATAGCACAATTTTGTCTACACAAAAAAAATATAAAATTTTAAGCTCAAAATCTTTTTGTTTTTTTGTATTGACTTTTTAAAAAAGCTTTTTAGTTTGACAACCGCATATATATTGTCAAAAATATGTCTATGCAACGTTAAACGGCAAACATTCTTTTAATGTTGTTTGTAACACTGTGTATGCATTATTGGTTTAAATAAAAATTTATAAAGGGCATCATGTTGAGTACACGTAACAAAAAATTATTACGATTGGCAGTAGCTCCATTAATAGTATTCCTGTGCGTTATGACAGGATATTCCTATAAGTTCGATTTTGTGACAGTCAATGATATTGTCAAGCAGATAAAGAAAACCTTCTCTGATGTTGAAAGCTACCAGGCAAATTTTGTCATGGTTTCGGATAAAATGGGAAAGCGCCAGAGTCAAAGTGGTACCATATGGTATATGTCGCCACATTATCTGCGAATAGATTTTGATGTACCCTATGGTCAAAAAATTGTTTCAGATGGAAAACAGGTATGGATTTATATTCCTTCAATAAATGTGGTTGCCGAGCAGGATTTAAACAGTTCAATGTTTGCAATTGGTACCGGTTCAGGATTAAACAGGCTTTTTTCAAAATATCATTATAAATTCGATGGGAAAGAACAGCCACGTGTAGAAAACAACAATAAATACTATGTGCTATTCTTAAAGCAGAAGGAAACACGAAGCGGATTCAGGACTATGAAGCTGTGGGTTAACGAACAGTATTTTATAACAAAAGCTGCTGGTGAAACAGCAAATGGCAAAAACATTACAATTGAAATCAAAAATATAAATACTAAAGTGGATTTAAAAAAAGGTTTTTTTAAATTTGATCCTCCTTCAAACGCCAGAATAATTAAAAATCCAATGTTGGCAGAGGAATAATGTATGGTGGCAGGAATTGGTGAAACATTACGCAATGCGCGTGAAGCAAAACGTTTAACGTTAAAGGATGTATCCAAAGATACTAATATTGTTGTTAAATATCTGGAAGCACTTGAAAATGAAGATTTTGACAAATTTCCCAGCGAAACATACCTTCTGGGTTTTTTACGTTCTTATGCTGAATACCTTAAGGTGGATGCTGATGAGTTAATTCAGGCTTATAAAGGATATAAGATTGGCGAAAGTTCAACACCACTTGAAGAGTTAACCAAACCTACTGGTTTGTCAATAGTTGCCCAGTTACGGATGTATGCGCAGCAGTATCGTAATATCTTATATGTTGCAGGTATTGGTATTGCTGTCCTTATTGTAATTTCACTGTTTATAAGCCTTATTACTTCGGATGTACATGTAGGAAGTGATGATTCCATTAAGGCAATCCAGGAAGAATATTATCGCACTCAGGGCAAAAAGATTGCCATTAAAAATATATGGCCATTACAGCTCACCAATGACAGTGGCATTGTGCTACTATATAACGATGAGGCATGCCAGTTTTTGGTAGAAAATAAAGAAATTTTATTTATATTAAGTGATATTAAAGATAATTCAGTAATAGTAGAGTTTTTGCCTGATTCAAAAAAATATGTGCTGGAAATGGAAAAACCTGTTGTATGTAGCCCCATGGAATCATCAAGGAATATTGTTCTTACATTAAAGGGATTAACCGAGAACAGGGCAAAAATCAGAGTGCAATTGGCTGCTGTAGAGCAGGCCAAGCCTGATGAAGCTGTCACTGTGATAACCCCGGTAACACCGCCTGCTGAAGTGGTCACGCATGACCAGAAAAATTTAAAAATAGTATTTGAAGCTGAATTTGTGCAAAAAACATATTTTGAACTTTATTTAGATGGAAATGAGCGCGTCAGGGGAATGATGCCATCTGGCACAAAAGAACGATGGGAAGCATCGGAATTTATTCAGGTTAAGATAGGCAACGCTGGCGGTGTTAAAGTTAAAATTAATGGCACTGACTATATGTTTGGCCTGCCTGGTCAGGTTGCCAATAAAGTAATTACCTGGCGTAAAGACCCACAGGATCCCAACAAATACAAGCTTGAAGTAAAAGACTGGTGATGTGTTTTCAGCCGAGGACATTTCATACTATATTGTTTCATTAGGGTGCCCCAAAAATGAGGTGGATTCCGAGCGCCTTAATGCTGATATGCACAGCGCTGGTTTTGTTGAGGCACATGAGATTGATGAAGCAGATATAATATTTATCAATACCTGTGGATTTATTGAAGCGGCAAAGAAAGAATCTGTTGATACTATACTGGATGCATTAGATTATACATCACAGCAAACAAAGACCTTTAAAAAAAGATTGGTTGTATTAGGCTGTCTCACCCAGCGGTATAAACAGGAAATCATTCAAGAAATACCTGAAATTGATTTGGTATGGGGTTTGTACGATAGTTCTTTAATAAAAGAAATTGCTCGCTTATTCAATATTGCACTGATCAAAGGAACTATCGCCCATAAAAGAAAACCACTTATTGATAATCTTCCCTATGCGTACATAAAAATTGCTGAAGGGTGTTCCAATTTTTGCAGCTACTGCGCTATTCCCCTGATACGGGGCAGGTTTAGTGCTTTCTTGCCATCTAAAATTGTGACGGATGCACGTGAAGCGCTCAAACGTGGTGTTAAAGAACTCATTATAGTGGCGCAGGATACTGCAGTATATCACTATGATGATAAAAAAATCTGGGATATACTGGACATGATAAGTAACCTGGAAGGTGATTTCTGGATCAGGCTTATGTATTGCCATCCTGACCATATTGATGACAGGCTTATTGAAGCCCTTGCAACGCTGCCAAAAGTTGTTCATTACATTGATATTCCTTTTCAACATGCAAGTAAAAAAGTTTTACAATCAATGAGCAGAAAAGGTGATGCAGATAGTTATTTGCAACTTGTGGAGAGATTGAGAAAAGCCATCCCTGATATAGCTATACGCTCAACATTTATGGTGGGATTCCCTGATGAAGATGAAAATGATTTCAAACTATTAATGAACTTTATTACAAAAGCCAGATTAGATAGAGTAGGTGTTTTTATGTATTCACCTGAGGAAGGAACGCAGGCGTTTGCAAAAGGAGACACGGTGAAAATGGCAACAAAGAAAAAGCGTTACAATATGCTGATGAAGTTACAGCAGGAAATTTCACAGCAAAGGTTGAAGGAAACTATAGGTGCTACAGTGCAGGTGCTTGTGGAAGAGAAAGTGGATGACTATAATTACATTGGAAGAACTCAGTACGATGCACCTGAAATAGATGGCATTTTTTTCTTGACCGCGCACAATGTACGTGTCAATGATATCGTCACAGCAAAGATTACAGACACATTGGAATATGACCGTATTGGAGAAATGATTTGAATATACCTAATTTATTAACATTATCGCGGATAATACTCATACCATTATTCTTGTATTTAATTTTTACACCAACTATAGAACATAAAATTTGGGCGCTGGTTATTTTTATTATAGCATCATTTACTGACTTTTTAGATGGGTGGACAGCTCGCAAGTTGCGACAGGAAACTGATACAGGAAAATTTCTGGATCCACTGGCTGATAAGTTTTTGGTTATATCGGCGCTTATTGCTTTCTTATTCCTTGATCCGCTTATTCCACTATGGATGGTTATTGTTATTATTGGGCGTGACCTTTTAATAACATTGATGCGCTATTTATCAATCAAAAAAGGGTCAATGTTGCGCACAAGCAGGTTGGGTAAATTTAAAACAGCCTTCCAGATGATTGGCATAATTGTTATAATAATGGTATTCATTGTCCGCAATTCCATAAAAAATGTACAACTGGAAATAAACCAGTTAAGTGCACTGAAGCTTGAAACTGTTGTTGAGATTCTTAATTCAAATTTAGTTCATAAATGGCTTATTGTATGCCCCTATCTCATAATGGCTGTGGTAACCTTCTTAACAGCTTTATCAGGTCTTCGGTATATAGTTACTAACTGGGAGCTTTTTATACCACCGTATAAGCCAAAAGAAGATAAAATGACAGAAGATAATGAACAAAAAATAACAGTGCAACGCAAAAAATTGATTGGACATCGTATAAAAAAGGAAAAATAAAAAAGTTGATATGAACTGGAAAGAGTTTTTGTTCACAGGGCTTTATACTGGCTACTTCCCCAAAGGCTCGGGTACTGTTGGTGCGCTGTTAGCTTTATTATTATATGTAATTTTACATCAGCTATGTGGCAGATATGGGATTGTAGCAAATGTTATCCTTGTGGCGATTTTGACTTATCCTGCCATCAAATTGGGTGATGATGCTGAAATTTATTTTGCACAAAAAGACCCTCAGGAAGTTGTTCTTGATGAGATGCTTGGTTTCTGGGTTACCATGTCATTTCATCCATTTAGCTGGAGTGCAGCAGTTTTAGGCTTCTTTTTTTTCAGGCTGTTTGATATTATAAAACCTTTCCCCATACGCAAGCTGGAACATTTACGTGGTGGGCTTGGTATAATGATTGACGATATGATTGCAGGAGTGTATGCTAACATTACTATTGCTATTATTATGGTTGTCATGAAAGTGTATGGGATTGTACTTGTGTAATGAGTACAGGGTGTCGAAAAGGTAAATAGGCACACAAAGAAACATGCTTTGAGGTTACCAATGAAGCGTATTTATACTATTATTTTAATTTTTGCAATTGTACTTTTAACGTTTTATATTGCGTTTGCTCAAAAGATAATGGGCGATAGCTCTCATAAAAAAAATTACTGTATAGAATGCCATATTAAACTCAATGGCAAACCTCGTGCCGTGGTTCTGGAATGGGAAAACAGCATACATGCAAAAAATAATCTTGAATGCCAGATGTGTCATGGTGGCAATCCTGATGTGGATGATGCAAAAGCTGCAAAGGATAAAAAAACTAATTTTCTTGGAAAACCAAGAAAGAAAGATATACCTGAGTTTTGCGGAAGGGAAGGTTGCCATAATCAGGCGCTGGCACAGCTAAAAAAAGGTCCTCACTATAATTCAGTTTTAAAAATAGGCAGCCCAAACTGTGTTGATTGCCATGGTGACCACAATATACAGCAGTCAACGTATCACATTATTACCGATAAAACATGTTCAAGCTGTCATAGTGTTGAATATTCACGTGAACTGGTAAATTCCATTATTACAATTGAGAAGAATATTGAAGATATTGAAAAGTCGTTGGAATACATGAATGAACGAAATGTTGAAACTAAAGAAATGACAGTGCGATATCAAGAGCTTAAAAGTTATTTTCATCAGCTGGTGCATGTCTTTTCACAACAGGAGATAGATTTTACTAAAAAGTTAGTTGAAGTTGAAATAGAATATCTTGACAAAGAGCTACAAAGTAAAATATCTTCTATTAAGCGTCTTGACCTCATTTATATTTTAACCAGTGCATTCAGTATTGGTGTTATTATTACATTTACTGCATATATTGCACTTATCAGACGAAGGCGTGCAAAGATACAAAAGGACTTCATATCACGGTAAAATTCAGATACAAAATTATGGCAGATAGTTATTTTGAAAGATTTAAATGCTGGTATCTTTTCAATACCGAAAAAATTAAATATGTTGGTAAAAAAAATGAAAAGCATGCATGCATACTATGCGCAATACGTGACCATGCAGAAGATGTGGTAAGTCTTGAAATACATCGTACCGATACATTTATTGTTTCGGTAAATTTATATCCTTTTAATCCAGGCCATTGCATGATATTTCCTTTGCAACATAGAGAAAATTTGCATGATTTATCTGATGATGATGTTTTAGCACTACACAGGTTAACAATAAAAACTATAGATATATTAAAAGAAGAATTCAAACCATCAGGGTTTAATGTTGGGTATAATTTGGGCTCGTGGAGTGGGGCAAGTATACCTCATATACACCTGCATATTGTTCCACGTTTTCCTAATGAATTAGGATTTCTTGATGTGGTTTCACATACACGGGTTATGGTAGTTGATCCCCATGATGTATGTGAAAGATTAAAAAAAAGATTTAATAATATCAAGTAGCAATTCCTTAAAAAATATTTTTTGATAGTATACTATAAACCACACACCTTTGTCAGCTTGTGATTATTCTATATTTTACTTATTGCCTTGCTGTTTCTTCTGCTTCAAGAAGCAATTCTATATCTTTTTTATTTAATTTTATTGTGAAAGGTTCCCCGCACATGGGACATGTTCCACTATTAATGCCTATGGAAAGCTCACTAATTTTTAAATGTAATTTTGAACCACACAGTAAACACGTAAAATCACCAGCGCGCATCTGATGGGGAAGCATATAAACCTCCTTTTGGGAAATATCACTTTATGTTACCTACCAGAGACTATCACCCTTCATTGTATAAAAAACCACTTGAAATTTATAAAATGGTTGTCAAGTATTTTGTAAAATATACAATTATAATAATTAATTCCAGCAATTAATTGTATTAAAATAAAAAGAGGTGATACAATGACAAAGTTTAGAAAAATCACTCTAACGTTACTGGTTATTAGCAGTATTATTGCATTAATAATTATTTTTGATGGCGAGTTACTGAAAAAGTTTTTTGTGTTGAAATCCGTAAGAGTTGTGACACAGAGCGAGATTAAGCGTATGGAAGAAGAATTATCTGAACTTACGTCAAAAAGTGCAACAAATCCCGAAGTAGTTAACAAGATTGGTGTATTGTATCAAAACTTAGGTAGCAAATATAATGAAAAAGGAGCATGGGATCCGGCCATTGATGCATTGCAAAAAGCTTTAGGGTATGGAAGGAATAATCCACTTGTCCACTATCAATTGGCAATTGCGTATGCAAACAGGGGAACACAGTTAGAAAATAAAGATGACATAGACAAAGCACAAATTCATTACGAAAAGGCATTACAGATGGATCCCAACTTTATTGAAGCAAAATATGGGTTGGCAATCCTATTATTTTATCAGAAAGATAACAGGTCAAAAGCTGTTCAAATGATGGAGGAGATAACAAAGCAAAAACCAACCTTTTACAGAGCACGGTTTGCACTGGGAAGGTTTTATTATGAAAATAAAGACCTTACTAAGTCACTATCGGTTTACCAGGATCTTTATACTGATCTAGAAAAAATGGATTCACCGCTGGCAAAGGAGTATAAACAGGCGTGTAAAGAAAATATCCAGCGAATAACTACGGAGTTAGCACGGTAATTATATGGACAAGAAAAAATATGCTGTAGCGTTATCATTGATGAGTTCTGGTTTATGGCATTTTTATTCTAAAAATGATCCTGAAACAATTTATAATGAATATGTTTTAGCAGATGACAGAAAAGTTCAGGAATACTATACAAGCTGGTATTCCATGTTGCCACTTGAAGAAGCAGATAAAATTATTGAGTTATGTAACAAAATGAATGTCAGGATGATTTCTTATTGGGATCAGGAATATCCTGCATTATTAAAAGAAATTGCTTATCCTCCCGCTGTTTTATATATACGGGGTAGCCTGCCTCAAAAAACATGCCTTGCCATTGTTGGTACCAGAAATGATGATCCTCAATCGGGTTCAATTGCTGAAAAGCTGTCAGGTCTTTTAGCCCGGTATGATATTGCTATTGTCAGTGGTCTTGCAATTGGGATTGATAGAAGAGCACATATAGGGGCATTAAAAGTAGGTGGATCAACAATAGGTGTCATGGCAAATGGTATTGATATGTTATATCCTGCAAGTAACCGTGATATCTACACTGATATTATTAATTCAGGCAATGGGTGTGTGTTATCTGAATATCCTCCAAAAGTGCGTATCACCAGGTGGACTTTTGTACGCAGAAATAGAATTGTTAGCGGATTATCAAAAGGTGTTATTGTCATTAAAGCCGGTGAAAAAAGCGGAGCACTTATTACTGCCCAGTATGCTCTTGAACAAAATAGGGAATTATTTGTTTGCACGGGACATTCTTTTGATGAAGGTTACAAAGGGTGCTATAAGCTGTTAAAAGAGGGTGCACACCCTGTTTTTAATGAACAGGATATCTTAGAAATTTGTAGTGTTGACAGGTTATACCGTCAACCAACATTATTTGAAGGCATACAGTACAGTGCAGATACTTCAAGTGCACATTTTGCTGCGTATGAAGATGATGATATAGTCAAAACTCTGAAACAGGGTTCAATGGATATTGATTCACTCATACGTGCAGTGGGAAAAAGCAGCGGGGAAGTCCTTGAAAAATTAACAAACCTGGAATTAGACGGCGTTATAGTACGTCTTGGAAATGTAATATCGTTGAATAAATAAAGGGTTATATGATAATTAAACGAGTCCTTATAATCATGTTAGCACTACTGTGGGCAATAAGCTTTATTCAGATTTTTTCTGTGCCACCGTATATTGGGGATATATTTGGTATATATAAATCGGGTTATTTTAAAGAACTTGAAAGAAATATGTATATTATAACCGATAGTTTTTTACATATTAAAACAATGTCAAAACCAGAATATGCCTGGATATACTTAGATGATTTGCAGAAACGTTCTGGTATAACCATCACGGTGTATGATGCACAGGGCAATCTTGTTAAAGCACCGGGCATGACCGAAACGGTTAACGATACAGCGGTTATGAATGTGTGTAGCGATATAAAGCCACAACCTCAATTTACAGTAAGGGGAAGACTATACCATGGCATAATACCAATTTACCGAAAGTCAGAATGTAATTTTTGCCATCAGCCTTCACAAAAACCATTGCTGGGTGTAATAACCTATGCTATTCCTTTTGATGGATATATTTACTATACTTCTGAACGGATAATACTTTTTACCATCATAACGTTTGCCATAAGTATTTTGTTATTTGTTGTTATCAGATGGAATCCATATAAGGATATTAAGGAACTGTTTGACAAAAAATAAAGGATATAAACTATACAGTGAATTTAATTTAACAGTAACTATCGCTTAAAAATTAGAAAGTAAGGAAGTAATTATGGCTGATCATAAGAAAACCCTTGTGATTGTTGAGTCACCAACAAAAGCAAAAACAATACATAAATATTTAGGAAAAGACTATATCATTGCTTCGTCAATGGGACATATCATTGATTTGCCCAAATCACGGTTAGCAGTTGATGTGAATAATGATTTTAAACCTGAATATATCCCAATTCGCGGTAAGGCAAAGTTAATAAACGATTTAAAAAAGAAAGCAAGCGAAGCAAACAATGTTTTACTTGCAACTGACCCCGACCGTGAAGGTGAAGCTATATCATGGCATCTGTCTAATGTTTTGAAAGAAAAAAATCCAGATATAAAGCGTATTGAATTTCATGAGATAACTGAAGAAGCAATAAAAGAAGCTGTTGAAAGAGCTCGTGACATCAATATGGATTTGGTAAATGCACAGCAAGCTCGTCGTATTCTGGATAGGCTTGTGGGTTATTATTTAAGCCCTATATTATGGAAGAAGGTTAAGAAGGGATTGTCAGCAGGAAGAGTTCAGTCTGTTGCGTTGCGGGTTATCTGTGAGCGGGAAAAAGAAATTGAAAGTTTTATTCCGCAGGAATACTGGACCCTTGATGCGCTGTTTGAACATCATAAGCAGGAATTTGTAGCATCACTTGTTTCAGAAAACGGAAATAAAATAGAATTAAAAACAAAGAACGATGTTGACAGGGTATTAAAGCTTATAGAAGGCAAACCGTTTACTGTAAGCAATGTTGAACAAAAAGAACGAAGAAGAAAACCTCAGGCTCCATACATTACCAGCAAATTGCAACAGGATGCTGCCAGGCGTTTAGGGTTTTCTGCAAGTAAGACCATGATGGTGGCACAACAATTGTATGAAGGGGTTACCATATCAGGCGAAGGGCAGGTTGGTTTGATTACCTACATGCGTACAGATTCAACGCGTGTGGCTCCTGCAGCACTGTCTTCCGTGAGGGATTATCTTAGTAAAAATTTTTCCAAAGAGTATATGCCCCAATCACCAAATTTTTATCCAAACAAAAAGGGTGCACAGGATGCCCATGAAGCAATACGTCCAACCAATGTATTCAGGACTCCAGAATCAATTAAAAACGATTTAACACCAGACCAGTACAAGCTGTATTCTTTGATATGGAAGCGGTTTGTTTCATCGCAGATGACGCCAGAGGTTTCTTTAGTAGTTACCGTTACCATGAATGTTGAAGATTTTGAATTCAGGGCAACAGGTAGCAGGGTTTTGTTTAATGGTTTCACGGTAATAGAAAAAGAGGAAAGTGCTGAAAAGAAGATACTTCCACCACTGGAAGTGGGGCAGGTTCTTGTCCCAAAATCATTTGACCCGCAGCAGCATTTTACTTCACCACCACCGCGATATAATGAAGCATCGCTGGTAAAATTTTTGGAAGAATCAGGTATTGGCAGGCCTTCCACGTATGCTCCAACCATAAATACGCTGTTAAAGCGGTATTATGTGACCAAACGTGGGAAACAGCTGGTGCCCACTGTGCTTGGTAGGCTGGTGAATGATATTATGGTTTCTTATTTTGAATCGCTTATCAATATTGATTTTACTGCCAGGATGGAAGAAAAGCTGGATTTGATTGAAGAAGCGCATAATGACTGGGTTAGCATGATAAAAGAGTTTTACGAACCTTTCAAGTTGACTGTACATCACGCCGAAGAACATATAGAGGACATGAAAAATATCCTTGATGAAGAAACTGATCTGGTGTGCGAAAAATGCGGTAGTAAAATGGTAAAACGTTTGGGCAAATATGGATTCTTTTTGGCATGTTCAGCGTTCCCAAAATGTTCCAATGCAAAACCTTTGCCGCTTGGCAAATGCCCCAAGTGTGCAGGTGATGTAATCAAACGTTCATCAAAACGACGCGGTGCATTTTATGCTTGTAACAGGTATCCGGAATGTGATTTTGCTACCCGTGAACAGGCATCAGAACATGCATGCCCCAAATGTGGAAGCTTGCTATTTATACGGAAAATAAAGAAAAAAGGCGAGATGCTTGTATGTTTGAATGAGCAGTGTGGATATACCGTAACACTGTTAGACGAAGATAAAACAGATGCGGAGGCACATGTAAGCTGATACGTATGGATCACTATATTGATACATTTATGCGGTACCTTATTGCTGAAAAAAATGCATCACCTTTGACTATTGAATCATATAGCAAAGACCTGACTCAATTCATGGAATTTTTATATGAAACGGTTGACCCTGAATCAGTTACTATCGCCACTATAACAACAAATGATATACGTGATTTCATTGATTATTGCTTTGAAAAAGGTAATGAACTTTCAACAATTGGACGAAAGGTTGCAACATTAAAATCCTTTTTCAAGTATCTGGAATTTCATAACTATATTGACAGCAACCCTGCCCGCGACATCCATTACTCCAAACAAAGTAAATTTTTGCCAACGTTTTTAACCTTTGATCAAATTAAAAAACTAACGTCATTTGAGTGCAAAAGTTTTGGCGACTATCGTGACAGGGCACTGCTGGAAATGTTTTATTCCACGGGAGCTAGAGTTTCAGAAATAGCAAATGCTAACATTGATGATTGTGATTGTACTAAAGGAAGATTAAAGGTGCTGGGCAAAGGGTCAAAAGAAAGAATTGTGTTTATGAATGAAACTTCCATCACGGCGTTGAAAGAATATCTGGACGAACGCAAAAAAAAATTCAATTGTTTAACCAGCCCCTTATTTGTAAATAATAATGGCAAACGATTGACAACCAGAGGCATTTTTTATATTATTGATAAAAGAGCAAATATGGCGCAGTTATGGAAATCGGTTACACCGCATGTATTGCGACATAGCTTTGCAACTGAATTACTCAACAGGGGTGCTGATATCAGGGCTGTGCAGGATATGTTGGGGCATGCGAGTATTTCAACAACACAGCGATATACTCACACCACAACAGAGCGCTTAAAAGAATTGTACCAGAAGTATCATCCCCATGCACACAGGAGACATGATAATGAATAATACTTCAATGCGTGGCACTACAGTACTGGCAATTAAAAAAGACAATACTATTGCCATGGGTTGTGACGGGCAGGTGACGTTAGGTGATACGGTAATTAAAAGTAAAGCAGTAAAACTTCGCAAAGTGTATGATGACAAAATCCTTACTGGTTTTGCAGGTTCGGTGGCTGATGCGCTGACATTGTTTGAACGGTTTGAACAAAAGTTGGAGTCCTATTCGGGCAATATTCCGCGAAGTGTGGTGGAGCTTGCACGTGATTGGCGTTTGGACAGAGCATTGCGCAGGCTGGAAGCGGTGCTGATTGTTGGTAACCCGCAGCATCTTTATTTAATAAGCGGCAACGGTGAAATCATTGAGCCTGATGATGGCATCATTGGTATTGGTTCGGGTGGAAGCTATGCGCTGGCAGCGGCACGAGCGCTGGTACGTAACACAACGTTGAATGCGTATGACATTGTGAAGCAGTCACTGCTTATAGCATCAGAGATATGTATCTATTCAAACAGCAACATCATAATTGAGGAGATTAAAGCATAATGAGTGATATTAATGTACAGTTTCCCGAAGATGGCGACCTCACTCCACGACAGATTGTCAGTGAACTGGATAAATATATTATTGGACAAAAAGACGCAAAGAAATGTGTGGCGATAGCTCTCAGAAACAGAAGCCGCAGGAAAAAATTGGATCCTGAGTTACAGGAAGAAATTGCACCCAAAAATATAATCATGATAGGACCTACTGGTGTTGGCAAAACCGAAATTGCACGCCGATTATCGCGCCTTGTTAATGCGCCATTTATTAAAGTGGAGATTACAAAATATACCGAAGTGGGTTATGTGGGCAGGGATGTTGAGTCCATGATACGCGATTTAACCTCCATTGCAGTGAATATGGTAAAGAAAGAATACAGTGCAATGGTAGAAGAGAAGGCTTTAAAAAATGCCTATGACAAGATAGTTGATATCATCATTCCCAAAAAAGGATTTGAATTTGATGAGCGTCAGATTTCAGGTTTTCATGTTGAAAGGGAATCGATCTTTGAGTCTGACACTTTGTATGAGCAGATGCGCACACAATATTTAGAAGATTTAAAAAGTGGCAAATTAGATGATTTAGAGATTGAATACGAATCTGAAGCACCCAATGTGATACCGGTAATGTCAATTATGGGTGGGTCTGGCCTTGAGGATATAGATTTGCAGATTCAATCCATGTTAGGCGATTTGATGCCAAAAAAAATCTAAGCGAAAAAAAAGTACCGTTAAAGATGCACTACGTATATTTATTGCTGAAGAAACCGAAAAGCTTATAGATATGGAAAAAGTAACCAACGAAGCTATACGGCGTGTTGAAGATATGGGGATAGTCTTTATAGATGAAATAGATAAAATTGCCGGTGCTGAATCAAAGACAGGGCCTGATGTATCACGGCAGGGGGTACAGAGGGATTTGCTACCCATAGTTGAAGGTACAACTGTCAATACTAAATATGGGCCGGTAAAAACCAATCATATACTTTTCATTGCAGCAGGTGCATTCAATATTTCAAAGCCTTCTGACCTTATTCCTGAGTTGCAGGGACGTTTTCCAATACGAGTGGAGCTTTCTTCATTAACAGAGGAAGACTTCAGGAAAATACTGACAGTGCCAAAAAATTCACTTACCCTTCAATATAAAGAGCTTCTAAAAACTGAAGGTGTTACCATTGAGTTTACGGATGACGGTATTGCCGAAATAGCAAAGACAGCACAGATACTCAATGAAGAGCATGAAAATATTGGTGCGCGAAGATTGCATACCATTATGGAAAAACTTCTGGAAGACATACTTTTTGATGCGCCCGATTTAGATGATGCCCATAAAAACTTTGTGATAAATGCTGAATTTGTCAAAGCCAAGTTGGGGCCAACCATTAAAAATAAAGACCTATCACGATATATACTGTAGTGATGTTTTGTTATACGTATATACACTGTAGTCGATTATGATGGTAGGTATATATCTATTTTCAAATTTTTTTAAAAAATGGCAAATTAAATAATAAGGTGTAACAAAATAGAAAATATTTTTCTTTGGCACTTTCTTTTGTTGCCGATGGGAGAAAAAAGTGCATACTGTAACGATGGAGCAGGCTTGTTTTTTTAGACGTAAAAAGCGGCAAAAGAGGGCAAATAAGAACAAAAGGATGGAAATCTTTGTATGAGGTTTTACCGGGACGGCTTAATGGTACACTTATAACTTAAACTTGCAAATAGTTATTATAAAAATATAAAAATAGTAATTGACAAATATAAATAATATGTTATAATATTTTAATTCATTATAAAAATATATACTGGTGAGGTTTGCCGTGAGCCAAAATGAACGGTTACAGTATATAGATAGCGCTATCAGAGAAAAAGGTGTAGTAACTGTACAGGAGGTGGCTTCAAAATTTGAAGTTTCTACACGAACCGTAAAACGCGATATTGAATATTTGCGGGATACCATTGGAGCTCCACTTCAATATATTTCCCATAAAAAGGGCTATTGCTATACCGTACCATTTGATTATTTTACCTATCGAAATGAGCGGATGTTTTTGTTCTATGTTTTTTTAACGCGTATACTTGAAAGTCCCACACACTTTCCATTTGTTGATAAAACTATCGTTCATACCATCAAGCAAGCAATAAGAACAACATTCTTACCGCTTATCTCGCGTATTACGTATGAACTTGAAGAGTGGGAAGAGCTTGACATTGAACTTTTCAGCAAGCTTTTTACCGCAATGCGCAATCAAAAGGTTATTGATATAACATATATCGATGCTAACGGAAAGTTAACTAACAGAACTATCGCCCC
>JBFLZD010000066.1 GCA_040756435.1 Spirochaetota bacterium
CTCTGGGAGCTTCAGCTGCTGATATGGCCATGCTGCTTTTAGTATTTTTCATGGCAACAACCTCAACTGAGCCACCAAAAGGTGTTACCGTTGAGCTTCCTACAGCAGTTACCCAGGGTGCAGAACAGGATAGCATTTATATTTCCCTATCAAAGGAAGGCAATTTGTATTTTGACGGTAAAGAATCATCAATTGAGGATATTAAGGACCAGTTAGCAATACGCCAGAATGAAAAGGACAGGATAGTATCAATAACTGCGGATAAAGATTTACCCTATTCAGTTGTTGCCAATGTTATTAATGTATTGCGGCAATATGATTTTCTCAATGTTGTGTTTATATCTCAGCCACGGGAAGAACAATAATGCCACTTTGCAAAACATTCAATTTACTACTACAGCATATATCCCGATTTCAACAGCACCATCCTTACATTTTTTCATTTATTATCTCATCATGCATAGCAGCATTCACCCTTTTTTTTACAGCACCAATTTATGTTGCGGATATGCCAGAAGTAGCTGATAGCTTAGAGTTTATCAATATTGAAACTGTTACTGCACAATCAAAGCGAATAGCAACAAAAGAAATATCAACCACCACAGGACAGGTTACCCCATCAACTGATAGAGCTGTTGGTCTTTCAGATGAATCTGAAGTCTTTGATATTTCATTTTATCCAAACATCGTTCCTCCCAAGCCAATTGGAGCTTTAAAGAAAATCTATCCCCAGTCAGCTCGTGAAAAGAATGTTGAAGCAAACGTAAACGTTGAAATTGTCATTGCTCCCGATGGCAAAGTTTCCAATGTCCAGATACTATCGATACGTCTATCAAAAGATCTTCCGCCTGAGCAATACAATATATTGAGCAAAGAATTTTCAAAAGCAGCATATTCAATACTTACCCAGGCAAGATTTACGCCACCTATAATTAACGGGCAGCGAGTGGCAATAAAAATGGAATTACCAATGCAATTTAAACTGGAATAAGATATGAAGACAATTAAGAAAACAATACTATTATGGGCGATAGTTACCTGTATAAGCAGCATTGCCTCAGGACAAAATCAATATGCCATACTGGGGAAGATCTATTCACAAGCCACCAAAAAACCAGTTGATTTTGCTACTATAGCCATACCTGAAATTAAACAAAAGTTTTATACAAAAGCAGATGGCTCATATAGCATACAGGTTGAAAAACCAGGTACATATACGCTGATAATCTCATCATCAGGTTTTAAGCCTGTGACCTTAAGCATAACAATAAATGGTGTCATTCAAAAGGATATTGTGCTACAACCTATAGCAATTAAAGGTGCTGCCTTAACTATTACCGGTGAACGTGATATACAAAAAGTATCGCGTTACACACTAACCGTACAGGATTTAAAAGCAGTACCTGCATCATTTGGTGATTCTTTGAATGCATTGACATCATTACCAGGTGTTATACGCACCAGTGGTTTTTTTGGGCCCCTGGTTATCCGTGGCGCTGATCCTAACTTTAATGGTTATTTCATTGATGATATACCCGTTTATAATCCACAACATTTTGGAGCCATTCATTCCATAATCAATAATGATCTGATGAGTGAAATTGACCTGTATTCTTCAAGTTTCCCATCCCCGTATGCAAATTCCATTGGTGCTGTCATATCAATAAATACAATTGACACAGTCAAAGAGTTTGGTGGTTCTGTTGATGTTGGATTAATATCATCAAATATTCTGCTCAAATCACCAGTGACAGAATATAATGAAGAAACAAGCCAGGAAGAAACCAAAGGCTATTGGATAGTATCGGGACGCTATGCATATCTATCATTATTTGTACCTGCAATTTACAAATTGCTTACCGGCGATGAGATTGAATCAGTTCCCGAATACTGGGATTACCAGTTCAAAGGAAAATATTATTTTACACAAACACAATCAATAACATTTCTGTTATTTGGTGCGTATGATTATATAAAATTCATCAATGAATCAACTCCTCCCGAAGAAGTGGATCCATTGCTTGCTTCGTTTGAATTTAAAAATAATTTAGGTTCACATGCACTTGGTGTATATTACCGGTGGCAGCCTGAAAACCGCTTTGAAAACACCATTGTTATGTTTGGCTCATTTACAAACAGTTATAATTACCTTAATATTCCATCTGTGAATGCTGCTGATTGGATAAAAGACCTTCATATCACCTCTAAACCATATATTTATGGCGTAAAAGAAAAAATTAAATTAGAATGGTGGAAGGATCATGCCCAGTTCCGGGGAGCGTTAGAATACACATTATACCATTTCACCAATGATGGATATACGCTGGTTCTTAATGCACCATTATATAATATTCCTGACTTTGGTGATCCCAATGTAGCCTCCAAAATTCCTTTAGGCCAGAAATTTAACAATCATGTAATTGGAGGTTATGCCGAACAAAAATTTATGTTTGGGAGACTGACACTTCTTCCCGGCATACGTACTGACTATCTGACCAAAACAAAACAGCAAACTGTGGACCCTCGCTTTATGGCAAGCTACGAATTCTCCACACAAACCACTGTATCGTATGCTACAGGAAAATATTCAGGTTTTATCCAGACAAATTCCAATTTATTTAACTATCAGCCCAATTTAGCAGGTGCAGGTGATGAATACAAGCCTCAAAGTGCTTATCATAATGCAGTAAGCATTGAACAGAAACTATCGCTTGTAACAATAAAGGCAGAAGTGTTTTATAATCATTTCCAGAACCTGTATCAGGATGACCCAATAAAGGATAGTAACGGTAATGTAATTCAGGAAGGGAAAAGCAGCGGACAACTCCAAGCCCATGGTTTTGAAGTATTGATACGCATTGACCAGGAAGAAAATGCTGATGGTTTGTTTGGATGGATTGATTACACCTATACCAGATCAAAGTTTAAAACAGGTGCATCAATAGATCCTAACAAGGACACATGGTTTCCTTTTGCATACGAGCAGCCACATTCTTTAAAAATGGTAGTTGGATATACATTGGGAAAACATACCATCAGTGCACGTTTCCAGGCTTACAGCGGATTCCCGTATACACCAGTTATTGGCTCTGACGAAAGTCCTGATAGTTCGGGGCGATATGTTCCCATCTATGATTATGATCACCTTCATTCAAAACGATTCCCGTGGGAACACCGTTTAGATGTACGCTACAGTCATAAAACCAATCATGAGTGGGGATATGTTTCATGGTATATTGAAGTTATCAATATTTACAACTATAAGCCAAAAAACGATTTAGCATGGAATTATTACAAACCACATGGTGAAGATAATCCAAAATTAAAAGCTCAGGAGGGATTAAATTTTATTCCCAATTTTGGTGTTGAGGTTAAATTTTAAAATATTTTATTATCAACCACACCACTGCTATAGACGTGATTAATACTATGTTTGAAAGGAGTTAAAATATGAAAAAAATTGCGCCCATACTAATTATTATAGTTACAGCCTTTTTCAATGGTTGTGTAACCCCAATGGGCATGACAGCATCATCAACACCACTGCATAACCGTATAATCGTTGAAAACTTAGGACAGGCAGAGGGCAGTGACTGGTCGTGGTCAATTTTTGGACTGTGGTCGGTGGGAAGACCTGACTTGGATACAGCAATACATAAGGCTATCGCTTCAAAAAATGGTGATGCATTAATAAATGTACGCTGGTATGAAAAACAATACTACTTTGTTCTTTTCAGTGTCACTAAAGTTGTTGTTACCGGCCAGGTAATAAAGACAGCACCTATTGAAACAAAAGAGCAAATAAAACAAAAGAGGTAGCTATGCGACAGTTACTGTACATTCTCTTACTGTGGAGTAGTATTTTTTTTGGATGTGTAACCACCCATCATGTCGCTGGATATGAACCAAATGTGCGCCCATTAAAAGACATTTCATACCAAATAGTTGGGGAAGCTGAATCATTTACCAGCAACTTTAATCTTCTATGGCTATTTAATGTGACACCACTGGCAAATTTTGATAGAGCTATTTCAGATGCCATTAACCAAAAAAACGGCGATGACCTGATTGATGTATCCTGGTATATTGAACGCCAGTACTGGATAGTTGGTACAGTGAATATAATTCACATTAAAGGAAAAGTCATTAAATATACAGAATAAAAATCACGGTGCTTCTATAAGTTGGTTGCTGGTATCATCAGGATTTTTTTTTGCTGTGCCAAACAACCTCACTGCCCAGTATACATACCACGCTCTGAATTTACTCATACCATCTTCTCTGCAAATATCATGCAACAGCTTATCAGCATATTCTTTATATTTCCTTTCTATCTTTTCTTCACGTATAAGCTGATACAGCGCATCATGAACTAAGCTTCCCCGCATAAAATCTTTGGTATCAATAGTAGGACCACTGGGGCCATCCCAGGCATAACCTTTATATATCTCTAACTGCCCATCTTTGCGTAAGGTTACAAAATCTGGCACACCAGTATCATGATCTAATAAAATTGTTGTTTTATACGAGTAATCACGCATCAATTGATACTTGTATTTGTTAAGTTTTCTGTATTGGATCTTATCCATACTAGTATTTAACCTCCTGATTATTTAACCTTTTTTTCTTATTATTTATTTTATAGTATTATCAACCTATATACCAACGAAAGCTGTACTGAAAAAACTGAATACTTCAATCCCGCTGCATCATTAAAAACAGGTGATTTTATTCCTGTTGAAGTATTGATATAATAGGTATCTCCTTTCTGCTCGGGAACATATTCATATACTACATCAAGGGCAATTTTGATAGTATCATTCAGAGAAACAAAACATCCTGCATAAGCATGAAAATAGATAATTCCGTCATAGTCGGCATAAAAATCTATATCATCACCTGGATTGCGGTGCACATGATTGTCTATGTCTTCAGCAAATGCAAATAAACTAACCGACATGCCTGCCAAAATTCCTATTGTTTCTGTTACATTAATTTCTGATGACAATGCTATGTATGGTATATAATATCGCTGTTCATAGATGATCCCAACTCCATAGACAGGAACCTTTGGAGAACCCGGCGGATACTCTAGATAGCCATCTCTAGCCGACATCTTGATAGATTTATATAAAAAACCTATATATGGTTTTAAGCTGAAAGAATCAGTAATTTCACTTTTAAAACCAATGTTACAATTATATGAGGCATATCTTTCACAATAATTATCATGTTTTGAATAATGTGTTTTTACGGTTGGATTATTATCATCTACCCAATCTGAATCATCAATTGTCCCTATTTTATCATTTATGCCACTATGCACCTGAATTTGTGCAAAAAACGAGTTATACCATAGAGCTACTGAAAAGTTATAATACCATAAATAATCAATATTCCAGTTTAATCTGCTCAACAAACGGTGATTATCATATACATATTCACCTATTGTTCCCTGTGAAAAGCCTACTCCAGTTACAGTTTCAAGATGCAAAGAATCGGCATGACAATAAGAATACACAACAAAAATAAAACTTGTGATGCAAAGTATTATCTTTTTATGTGAAGAAATATTTTTCACAATATATTTATTTCTCTATCTGATTAAATTACTATGTTTATAGTTAACCTTTATTTTTTACAATGACTTCATAGTAATGAATGTTTGTAAAATATGCTTAACGTATCACCACATTAAGCCTTTGTTATAAAATTCAGCGCTGCTGGAAATAGTTGAATATACAACTCTTTTCCTGAATAGCAAATTGTTTCTCCATCACAATGTACGGGGAGGCTCCCCTTTTCAGCAACAACTTCAATTTTTGTGGTTCTATCCTGCATTACTTCCTTGCGTTTTGCCTGTGTGCCTCGTATAAAATAAGGTATCATGCCAAAAATCTTAAACTGATTCATAGAACGCACCATACATAAATCCAGTAAACCATCAAAGGGGCTCCCATCAGGGGCAAAATGAAAACCTCCACCCATACGTTTACCATTCATTACGGAAATCTGCAAAGCATCCATAATGGTTTCTTTACTGTTATAGGTCATACGTATTCGGGGAGCTTTATAATAAATAAATATTGTCTGCAATGCAGCAATCAAATATACCATCATGCCCCGCAAAAAGCGTATCCTGCTTGCAACAAATCCGGTAGTGGCATCAAAACCTATACCAATCCCATTGCCAAAATATCTACCTTCAGGATAATCTCCACCTTTGATGAAACCAACATCAATCTTTCGGACATTGAAATCTGCTATTATCTTTATACACTCATCTATATCATTGGGCAACCCCATTCCATAAGCAAAATCATTTCCTGTTCCTACAGGAATCTGCCCCATGGCAGTTTTAGTATACCCCTTTTTACGTGCTACCATCAATCCATTTAACACTTCATTGGCTGTACCATCACCACTGGCAACTACAACAGCACGGTAACTTTTTTTAGCAGCATCCTCTGCTAATTCCGCTGCATGCCATACTTTTTCCGTTAAAACAGTCTCATGTTTTATGTTTAAAGTTTTAAAATCATTCTCAATCCTTTCTATAGACCTGAGTGCCTTCCCCCTGCCAGCTATGGGATTTACTATTAGCAAAATGGTATCTTTTTTAGTCATATAAGCTCCTGATATTTCAGCAAAAAATTATGGAAATTTTATACAGATTTGAATTTATGTCAATTATATTTTTTATGAGGTATTTATAGTGCCAAACTACTTTTTATTGCATTAAATAATTCTTCTAAATCAAACGGCTTTAGCAGCACATAATCAACTATACCAATATAGTTGTTATTCATTGCTAAATAATTTCCTGATACAATAATTACATTTGGTCTGTTGTTCATATATTGAACTTTCTTCAATATATCCCATACTGTCATATCTGGAAGGTGCACATCAAGTAATGCACAATCTACAGATTGATTATCCAGATAATGTAATCCTTCAGCACCGTTCCCTGCATATATTACTTCAGCATTTTTGGCAATCAGTGCTCTTTGCAAAATAGTAGCAAATTCAGGATCATCTTCAACAATCAAAATCTTTTTGCCCAAAAAATCATATTCTGTATAATTTACCGCAACTTCAGAAGCAATTTTATCATCAGTATTAACTGGCAATTGAATTGTAAATGCAGTACCATTGCCAACTGTACTTTCTACGGCTATGGTACCACCATGTTCTTCAATAATACCCAACGCAACAGAAAGCCCCAGTCCTGTACCTGGTATATTGGAATGCCCTAATGGGCCCTTTGTGGTAAAAAAAGGCTCAAATATACGTTGTATATTTTCTTCTTTTATTCCACATCCTGTATCTTTAATAGCTATAGTAACGTATATATCATTCAGGCTGGTACTAATTTCTAATTTTTTCTCTTCTGTATCAATCATTGCATCACGAGCATTCAAAAAGATATTCATAAGCGCTAAGGTTATCTTATTGGCATCTAAAAATAATTCTGGCAGTCTATCTTTATGGTTAACGTCAATAGTAATTCCTGCATCCATGAATTGTGGCTTTATGATACTTACACAATCATTGACTATATCTTCAATATTAACCAGCATCTGTTTTGAAGGTTTTCGATGAGCTAACATTGATAATTGTTCAATAAGATGTGTTGCTCGTTTTACTATCTTCAATATTGTTTTAAGATCTTTTATTCCAGCTGAAGATAACTCTTCCTGGGAAAGCAATAACTCAACTATACCCTGAATACCTGCGTTCATATTATTAAATTCATGGGCAATACCCGATGCCAGCGTTGAAATAGTCATGTTTTTTTCAAGCATTACCAGGTTTTGTCTGTTCTGTATATCATTATCAGTTAAAATATGAAAGAATACAATATCATGTGCAGTTTGTACTGGGATGATACACAGTTCCACCTGTTCTTTTACCGTATTCAGTACCATTATCTGCTTACATCGTTGACTATCAGTTGGAATTTTGTAATCAGCAGCATCCACAGGACAGGCACATGATTTTTGGCATTCCGGGAAGATATCTTTGCAGGATTTTCCAATTATATCAACAGAATGGAATAAACGCTTAGTATGATTATTGATATCAATAATATGCTTTGAAGCATCAACCACAAAAACAGGTGCTTGTATGGTGTTAAGGAGCGTATTATATTCCAAACTGACAGGATTATCCATAATAATAATTACTCGCTGGTAATTTTTTACAGCCCTACTATTAACTAATCAAATTTTAATAGCTATATTCTATAACAAAAATAGTACATTTTTATCACATTATCAAAATTTTAATATAAATATACTTTATGTTAGCTAAAGTCAAAATATTTTTTAAAGAAAAGATTTATGGTTTTATATCACTAAAATTATTCCTAAATGTAGAAATTTGAATAAAATATAATGTCACACTCGTCACTGAAAAGCGGCAGGTGTATAAAACTCATTACTTTACACTAAAAATATTTTTCAAGAATTTAATCTGAAATTGTTTGTAATTATTGACATCATAACGTTACTGTGTTGTAAAGAATAGCATGAATACTCAACCCATCATTGGAATAGTTGGCGCAGGTGCAATGGGATCCCTGTTTGCATTTTTTCTGCACAAGTATACCATACTATTGTACGATAGTAATCCTGATACAGTTACTGCAATAAAGCAAGGATTGTCCGTAGAAATAAATTCTGCACAGCAAACTTTTTATCCCATCATAAGCAATGATCCTGCAATTCTTGCTTCAGCCGATATCATCTTTTTGTTCATCAAAAGTTTTGCCACCGAGGATGCAATTCGTAGCATTCAACCTTACCTTAAGCCCGATGCAATCGTTGTGACACTGCAAAATGGCATTGGCAATGTAGAGATAATTTCGTCTATGATAAACAACCCGTTAGTCTACGGGACCACCACAATTGGCGCCACAAAGCTTTCACCTTCCAGCGTACGTTTTGGAGGAACAGGCTCTATCATCATTGGCGGCGATAGTTATGGCCATTGTTCCACTGTGCATTCCTTGCTACAACAAGCCAACTTGACAGTAACTATCGCCCATGACCCCAAAAAAGCTATATGGGAAAAAGCTATCATCAATGCAGCAATAAATCCTTTGGGAGCGTTGCTGGAGGTGCCCAATGGCAGGCTTATAGAAAACAATAATACATTGAATATAATGGTAGGCATCATTCAGGAAGCATGCCTGGTGGCACAGGCTTATGGTATTTCTATAAATAGTGACTATATGATTGAAACAACAGTGACAGTATGCAAAAATACGCAGAATAATTTTTGCTCAATGCTGCAGGATATACTGGCCAAACGAAAAACTGAAATAGATTATATAAACGGTTCTATTATTTCCATTGCTAAACAATGTAGCATTGATACACCATATAATACCACAGTGTATAAACTTATTAAATATAAAGAATCACAATTACTGTAACTTTTGTTTTTAAAATTAAATCTTGACAAACATACAACATATTTGAAAATTTTAGAAAATTTAATTCAAGAGGTGAGATATGGGAGACTCTACACAAAAAAAATGTCATTATTCTGTTGAAAATGGAATTGCGCTACTAACTATTGATAATCCACCAATGAATGCCTTGAATCATGTTGTGCTAAACGACATGAGGGAAGCAATTGGACAACTCATTGGAAATGATTCAGTAAGAGTTGTTATTGTTACTGGTGAAGGCAAAGCGTTTGTTGCGGGTGCGGATATTAATGAAATTAAAGAACAGAATACTAAAGATGATGGCGCAAACTTTCTTAAAAACGGGCAGGATGTGCTGAATATCATTGAAAATGCCGACAAACCGTTTATTGCTGCTATTAATGGCTACTGCTTAGGTGGTGGACTGGAACTGGCACTGGCCTGCCATATACGGTTAGCTGATGAATCGGCACAATTGGGTTTACCTGAAATTAAATTAGGCATTATTCCGGGGTATGGTGGAACGCAACGCAGTACACGTCTATTTGGCAAAGGTGCTGCCTACGAACTTATTTTATCAGGAAATTTTATAAGCGGCAAACAGGCTGAAGTTTATAGAATTGTTAATCGTGCTACTGAAAAAGGCAAAGTTGTTGACGAAGCAAAAGAATTAGCTAAGGCAATTGCAGCCAGAAGCAGGCTGGCAATAAAAGCTGCTATGCAGGCAATAGCTAAAGGTTCAACAATGGAGTTTTATACAGCGCTTACATTTGAACGCGAACTGTTTGGGCAATTATGCGAAACTGAAGATAAAAAGGAAGGCATATCTGCATTTCTTGAAAAGCGCGAGCCAAAATTCAAAGATAAGTAAAAGGATGTACAGCAGTAACATTGTTATTCGATCTGCTCACTATAGAGATCTTGAAGATATTGCATCATTGGATATGTATATTTTTGGGGAAAATGCCTGGCCAAAAGAAAGCTTTTCACGTGAATTAGCTTTGCATTTTTCACGATTGCTGGTTGCTCAAATCAATTCAGAATTTGCTGGGTTTGCTCTTGCATGGTATATTGCTGATGAAATCCAATTATTACGTATTGCAGTTAAGCCACAGTATCAACGAAATAAAATTGGCTCTTTACTTATTCAGCATATAATCGATCTTGCAAATAATCAAAATAAGATTGTGCTTGAAGTTGCTGATACTAATACCAGTGCTATAAAATTTTATACAACGTTAGGATTTTACACTGTTGGATTCAGAAAAAATTATTACCGTTTTGATAATGCTATTTTGATGGAAAAGATTATACATCATGAAAATTAATACCATACGTTTTGTTACAAGTTCCCGTATTCCATCACAATATCCAAAATATACTTACCCGGAATTTGCTTTCATTGGTAGATCTAACGTTGGCAAGTCTTCCCTTATTAATACTATTTTGGGTAGGAAAAATATTGCTAAAACAGGGAGTAAACCCGGAGTGACGCAAACACTTAATTTTTTTTGCATTAATGAAAAAATAAGCTTTGCCGACTGCCCTGGATTTGGTTATGCAAAAGTTTCTCATGATAAGCGGCTGGAATTTATAGAAATGATTCATACCTATATTAGTTCACGTCCTAACCTTAAGCTTGTGTTTCTCCTTATAGATATAAGGCGTGAACCGGATGAAAGCGAACATGCTATAATTACAAAAGCTTTAAACAATAATATTAATGTAATGATTCTTGCCACTAAATGTGATAAAGTTTCAAAAAATGAAATAAATAGTGGAATCTTGAGAATTTGCTCTAGCCTTAACATCAATAAAGAATACGTAGTTCCATCATCTGCTAAAACTGGATTGGGTAAAAATATAATTTTAGCAATGATACAGGATTATTGTAAATAACTATTACAATTGAGTCATTAAATACATAACCCTGCTTGCTTTTTCTTTTGGCATCAATGACAGTAAATACGTTGATATACTCATCCTGCCTTCCTTTGCAGCATTCTGGTCAATCTGTCGCAACACATCTATAATAAGGGTTTCTTCCCACTGCACCATTATATCAACAGCATCCTGTGGTGGGATGCTTTCAATTTTTTTGGCAAGATCCATAACATTCTTTTTATATCCCGAATATTTTTTCTTTTCAAGCTCCAGTGCCTTCTTTTCCTGATCAAGCCCTTTTTGCAATTGTTCAAGTTTTTCTTTTTCTTTTGCAATAATTTTCTCAGCTTCAACTATCTTTGCTTCACGCTTATCTAAATCTTCTATTCTTTGCAATAGCTTATCTTTTTCCTTTTCAAATTCTTCCCTCTCAATAAGTGATGGCTCATCATCTGCAGCATCCACTACAGAAGGTGCTTCTTTTGCAATATATTGATGATACATTCTGCCAATGTTTATTAAGCCAATATAATCCAACCAGAATAATCCTACAATAATGATAAATAAAATCATTATTGCCAAATATATTACTTTTGTTGAATCTGAAACTAGTTTCATGGTATTAACCTCTTATGGTTTACTTACTTCATCATTATTCCTCTATATTAAATATTTTGCCATTGCTGGTATACTGAGTGATAGCTTTTTGCAACATGTTTTGAATCTGTTGAACGTCAAGTGTTCCATTAGTATTTTCCTTCTTTGCATTAAGCACATTCTTCAGTATTTCTTCTGTAATTTTAATAGTAGCAGTATTATTCTTCTGCGGTTCACTGGTTTCCTGGACTATAGCTGTCTCTTTGCTAGCTTCAGCCACTTTATTATTGGTCACAACTATACTGGGAGATGGTGATACTTTTGCATACGTATTTTGAATAGTTTGGAATCGATTTTTAATTTCTTTTATTCTATATTGAACCTGCTTTATGCTATTAATATCCATTAACAATACCTCACACATTATTATACATTCTTTGATTCAGATCATCTAATTCCTTTGCCATTTCTCTGTTATATTGATACATATATTCTTCATATTTCTTTTCCTTTAAACGTTCCACAACTTTTCTTTCTTTTGATGCCTGTATTAAACGCTGACGCACCTTTTCAATTTCAGGCTGCATTTGTTCAACTCGCTTTTGTGATAAAGCAATAGCTTTTTCTGCATTATAGGCAAACCGTTCACACATAAGCGCTTCTGAATAAGAAAATGTACCCCGGCGCATATTAGCCGAAAGCCTGGTATAGTATTCTGTAACTCTTCGTTTATAATCCTCCTGCAAAGCTATTTCTGCATTCTGCTTTGCAATCAACCGTGCTAATTCAGCTTTAATTGCATGTTCTTTTGAAATCCGTAAATCAAGTAAGGTCTGTAATCTGAATTCAAACTTCTTCATGTTCTATCCTCAGGAACTATCTCCCAGGTCTTTGTGCAAAATATGGTGTACGATCAACAAACTCCTGTCTTTTTGCTGGCTTAGCTTTAGTTCCAAGCACTAACTCAGACAGGCGAGTTTTGATATTTTCATATGTATCTTTTTCATAAATTCCCTGCTGCAAAAATGCATCCATTGCTGGTTTCATATCAATTGCTTTATCTACATCAGGGTCTGAACCTCGTGCATAGGCACCCAGCATTATAAGGTCTTCTGCTTCACGGTATGCAGCTAAAAGCTTGCGGAATGTATTTGCTGCTCTTTTATGTTCTTCATCGATCACATCATTCATGCAACGGGAAATTGAGCCAAGGACATCAATAGCAGGATAATGGTTTTTATGTGCAAGTTTTCTGTCAAGCACCACATGGCCATCAAGTATACCTCTGACAGCATCGGCTATAGGTTCATTCATGTCATCTGCTTCAACAAGTATTGAATAAAAACCTGTGATGCTTCCTGCACCTTTTTTATTTCCTGCTCTTTCAAGCAATTGCGGTAATAGTGAAAATACTGACGGTGGATATCCACGGGTTGCGGCGGGCTGACCTGCAGCAAGTCCTACTTCTCGCTGCGCCATTGCAAAACGTGTAATAGAATCCATAAGTAAATTAACATGCAACCCTTTATCCCTGAAATATTCAGCAACAGAATGTGCAAGAAAACCAGCTCTTAAACGAACCATTGGTGGCTGGTCAGATGTAGAAATGATAACTACCGAACGCTTTAATCCTTCATTCTGCAATTCTTTTTCTACAAAATCTTTTGCTTCCCTTCCACGTTCACCAATCAATGCAATAACACTTATATCAGCAGCCGTATTCCGTGCAATCATGGAAATTAATGTAGATTTGCCAACACCTGAACCAGAAAATATACCTATACGTTGCCCTTTACCTACTGTTATGAGCCCATCTATTGCTCTTATCCCTGTAGGCAATGGGGAATCAATTATTTCCCTTTCAAGCGGAGTTAACGGTTTATTGTCAACAGGATATCTTTCTTTTAAAAATAGCTTGCCTTTCCCATCAATGGGATTACCCAACCCATCAATGACCCTTCCAATAAGAGCATCGCCTACCGGTACAAAAAGCTGCGACCCAACTGCATAAACATCTGCACCCGGCACAACTCCTTTCATATCGCCAATTGGCATAAGGATTATCTTATTTTTATTAAAACCCACAACTTCAGCATATAGGTAATTTCCGGATTTTAATCTAATGCGACATAATTCTCCATACTGCACATCCGGACCATGAGATTCAATTGTTAAACCGGTAATTTTTTCAACCCGTCCTGTTGCTCGCAATGTATCAACTTCTTCAAGCACATCCTTATACTTTGAAAATATATCAACTTTTTCATGTGGTAGAATCTGTATCATGCAAACCTCTTTATCATACTATCATATTGGACGTGCATTACGAATAGCTTCTTCTATAGCCTCAAGCTGTGTTGAAATACGAGCATCAATAGCACCCACATCTGTCTCAATGATACAACCACCTCGCTCAACTCTTGAATCTTCATAAATATTGACTTTCTTCAGTGACTCCATCATCTTTATGAGTTCATCTTTATGGGCTGTGGTCATATCCAGGTCAGCAAAATTGACTCTGATATCAATACGGTCTCTATCTTTAACACGCTGTAATGCTTCTTTAATATTGTTAATAACTACTTCACGACGTTCAACTATCTCATCCTTTATTACTTTGCGTGCAATCATCAATATCATTTCTGTCATAAGCTTTTCAGATGACCTGATTATATCATCACGGATATCTACTGCTGTTGATACGATGGTTCCCAATCTATCAATAAGACGCATTACTTCAGCCTGCCCTTCTTTGTATCCTTCTTCGCGTCCTGCATCATAACCACGTTTGTATGCTTCATGTTCAATTTCCGAAACTTTCAATTCAGCTTCTTTTATCATTTTCTCTGCTTCAAATTTACCGCGCTCAATCTCCCTCTCGGATTCTATTTTAAAGCGCTCCATCTCAATCTTTATCTGTTCACGTGCCTGCTGTAATTCTAGAAATGCCGCCTTTTTCCCTTCCTCCTCTATCTGTGCTGCCTTAGCTTTAGCTTCATCCAGGATCCGTCGTACTTCTTCCTCTGTTTCACGCCGATAACGCTCTAATTCAGCTTCCATCTCTTCTATAGATGGACCCTGATACACCTCAACAGGATTACCTTCCTCATCTACCTCAAATTCAGCATATTCCTCATCTGTTAATACATTTTTCTGGTATTTTTCAGGTAACTCAATTTGTTTTGGTGCAGATATAACCTGAATTTCAGTAGGTTTAAAAACAAGCTTAGACAACGAGTTCCTCCTCGCCGGCACGTGCTACAACTATATCGCCAGCTTCTTCAAGTTTTCGTATTATATTAACAATTTTCTGCTGAGCTTCTTCAACGTCTCTGAGCCTTATTGGCCCCATAAAATCCATATCTTCACGTAGCAGTGCAGATGCACGTTTTGACATGTTCCTGAATATTTTTTCTTGAACTTCGGCATCGACACCTTTAAGCGCTTTGGCTAAATCCTGTGTATCAACTTCACGCAGCACTTTCTGAATAGCTCTATCATCAAGCAATACAATATCTTCAAATACAAACATTCGTTTCTTTATTTCTTCAGCAAGTTCCGGATCTTCCTCTTCAAGTGCTTCAATAATTATCTTCTCAGTACCACGGTCAACATGAGTCAACACTTCAACAATAGCATCAATACCACCTGCCGACGTATAATCTTCACTGGCTAATGTTGAAAGTTTTCGTTCAAGAACACGCTCAACTTCACGTAAAACATCAGGCGAAGTACGGTCCATAGTTGCTATACGGCGTGCCACATCAGCCTGGATCTGATGATTTAATCCTGACAATATCTGTGCAGCTTTTTGAGGATCTAAATATGCCAAAATTAACGCTATTGTCTGAGGATGTTCACCCTGAATAAAGTTTAATAGGTGACTAGGGTCTGTACGTCGTATAAAATCAAATGGTCTTACTTGCAAAGAAGACGTTAAACGATTTACTATATCAATAGCTTTCTGAGTACCCAGCGCTCTTTCAAGCACTTCACGTGCATAATCAATACCACCGGTGGCAATGAATTCCTGGGCCATCATAAGCTCCTGGAATTCCATTAAAACCTTGTCCCGGTCCTCAGGTTCAACTTTATCTAAACGGGCAATCTCAAACGTCAGCTGCTCTATTTCATCTTCTCTCAGGTGTTTAAAAATCTCTGATGATACATCTGATCCTAACGATACCAGGAATATAGCAGCCTTTTGCCTGCCCGACAACTGAGATTTCTTTTGTTGTAACATATTTTAGCTCCACATTATACCGATATACTATACATTATCAGGTCTTATACATTCTACTAATAGTATATAACACACCCTCTTCAAAGTCAACACCAGCTTATTAGTATATCGGTCTTTTAACATTCACCAATTACAACATTATTATTCTTCTGCCAGCCATGTCCTGAGCAATTGTGCCACATCATCCGGCCGCTCTCTGGCAAGATTAATGGCATTCTGCTGCAATTCTAAGCGTGCTTTTTCTTCAAGCGACAGTTCAACATCAATGCCCTCTTCTTCGGCTGCCCGCAATGCTGCTTCACGCATACGCTGTTGTTCAAGTGCAAGCTGTTCTTCACGTATTCGTCTTCTACGGGCAAGTTCACGGGAGATAGCCCTGAATAATACAACACCCAGGAATAATGCCAGAATCCCAACCAGTGCAGCTAGTAGCATCCGCTTAAACTGTTCCTTCTTTCGGAATTCTTCACGCACCTCATCCCACTGTTTTGTTCTATCAAACATGATATTTTCAACAGCCACCTGGTCGCCACGTGCTGCATTAAAATTAATTGCCTTTTTTACAATGTTTTCCGCCTGCCGCAGCTCATCTTCTGTTAGCGGAACCTGCACCGGCTTTTTTGTTGGGTCTAAATCATAACTTCCATCAGGAAGCCGTGGCAAATCTTGATATCCGTCAATGGCAATAGCAACCGAAACACTTGCAATATCATACGGGTCGCGTTCAATCTTACGTACGGTTTTATTCACAGCATTGTTTTCAACATTTTCTTCTTTATCATATTGTGAAAACTGGTCATCACTTGCCTTGTATCCAGGTGGTTTATTCCCTTCAGTCCCTGCTGGTCCTTCAGGATTCCATCCATGCCCCTGGAAATGCTCTTTTGTTGATTTTTTGGAGATAGTTAACGAGTCTTTGACCTTGCGTTCAGAATATGGTGTAAGAGGATTATCCTTTTCCATTTCTATTGGCGTATATTCTTCCTGTTCTTCCTGAATCTTATCCCAGTTAAAATCCATATTGAGGCGAACAATCTGAATACGATCAGGAGAGAATATTTTTTCTAAACCCGCACGAATTTCTTTTAACATCTGCACACGCGCTTTTTCTTCTATCTTTTTTCTATATTCTAAGAGCGTATATTCTTCTTTGGCCTTATCAAACTGATCATCAAAATCAGAAATAATCTTGCCATATTCATCAGTTACAGTTACATTTTCAGGTTTTAATTTTGTCCCTACAGCCCGTGCAACTAAATACTGTATACCTTTAATTTCCTTTTTTGAAAGCCCATCATATCCTGGAGCCAGATACACGGTAACTGCAGCAGTATACGCATTTTCTTTGTCAACAAACAACTCATCTTCGGTTATAGCTATTTCAACATCTGCCTTATCTACATTCTTCAATGATTCTATATGCCGTTTAATTTCATCCCGCAATGCCCGCATATATTTTACATTTAATTCTTTATCCGTCTCGGTCCATTTTGAAATATCAAAAAGCTTCCACCCCGGAATACCTTTGGGTATCATATTTTCCTGAGCAAGCCGTGTCAAAATAATTTCACGCTGGTCGGGGTTTACAAGGATTGTTGTTGTACCAGATGTTGTATAATGAAAACCCATTTCTTCAAGTTTCTTGGTAACCTGTCCAAACTCATCACTGGGAAGATCTGCAAATAACACCACATTGGCCTTTTGTGATGAAACCGAAAACAACACAATGAACGCAATCACAAGTACAGCGGTAACAACACCAATGATGATCTTTTTTGTTGTATCTAATTTTGAATAAATCTCTTTTAGCTGATTAAATATCTTGGTAAAAAATTCCATACTGTGGTCCCTCCCATACCTTAGTGATTATGCACACTATGCTTTATCATAATTACCTGAATATCCGGCACCATCAAAACAAATACTGGGCGATAGTTCATACTATATATTCCTTGCAAAGTGACATAATCCATTTTTACAACAAACATAATAAAACACCTGTATTAAAAAGTCAATTAATTT